>SKNP01000116.1 GCA_007120485.1 Nitriliruptoraceae bacterium | reverse complement strand
GGGAGGGGTCGCTGGTCGAGCTGCCCGTGCCGTTCGAGGCGACCCGCTACCACTCGTTGATCGTCGACCGCGGGTCGCTGCCGGCGGAACTGAAGGTCACCGCGGAGACCTCCGACGGGCTGGTGATGGGCTTCGTCCACCGCGAGCTCGACGTGGAAGGCGTGCAGTTCCACCCGGAGTCGATCCTGACCACGGTGGGGATGACCCTGCTCGGCAGCTTCCTCGATCGGTGCGCCACGGCGCGGGGGGAGCGGACGGGCGCCGCGGACCCGGCGGTGGCCACCAGCTGACGCGCTGTCGGTCGGCCGGGTGCGATGATCGGTCGGCCGGGTGCGATGTGTGTGCAGAGCCACTCGGATGTGGTCGTGGGCGCACACGCTTCGACCGCAGCCGACCGCAGCCGACCGCAGCCGACCGAAGCCGACCGGGATGCCGTGGCGTCAGGCGGGATCCTGGCGCAGCGCGTCGAGGGCGGCGTCGAGGTCCTCGACGCCGATGACGGTGAGGCCCTCCGGCGCGCCGGTCCGGGCTTCGTCGAGCTGCATGGCCGGGACCAGGACGACATCCGCGCCGTACTCGGCCGCGGCGCGCATCTTCTCCGGGACGCCCCCGACGGGACCGACCCGGCCGTCGGCGTCCAGCGTGCCGGTGCCCACGACCGTGCGTCCCGCCAGTAGGTCCTCCTCGCTGAGCAGGTCGTAGACGGTCAGGCCGACCATCATCCCGGCGCTGGGACCGCCGATCCGGATGCCCTCGGACAGCTGCACATCGAACGGCAGGCGGAGCTCGTTGACGGCCGTCTCCAACCCGACGCCGAGCATCGCCTGCCCCTCGCCGGCGACGTCAGCGAGCACGGCGCTGACCGTCCGGGACTGACCGTTGCGACGGATCCGGAGCTCCAGCTCGTCGCCGATGTCCGCGTTGCGCGTGGCCTCCTGGACCTGCTCGGCGGCGGTGACCTCGTCGCCGTCGACCTCCTCGATGACGTCGCCGGGGACCAGCAGGCCGTCGGCCGGCGAGTCGGCCAGGACCTGCATCACGGCGACCTCGGTGACCAGCTCGGTCTCCACCCCGGCGGCCTGGGCACCGACCGCCGCAGCGATGTCGAAGGCGCGACCGAACCGTTCGCGTTCGGCTTCGCGGAGCTCATCGCGGTCGACGCCCGGCGGGTAGACCTCGCTGAGGGGCCGCAGGGCACGGCCGTCATCGAGGAGCGCTCCGATCGTGGGCACCGTGGGTTGCTGGCGCAGCAGGATCGTCAGCAGGGCGGTGTCGCCGTCCAACTCCGTGGTCTCCGCCCCGTCGATCTCCACCAGGGGCGGGATCGCGGTCGGGGTGCCAGGGACGAACTCGATGAACGGCAACGGTACGGCGAACGCTGCCGCCGCAAGGATGCCGACGGTGGCCGAGTAGAACGCGGACCGCAGCAGGCGGGACCGGCGCCGCGTCCGGTGATCGCCGGTCGCGTCGTCTTGGCCGGTGTCGGTGGCCGGCGTCTGGGGGGACGGATCGGCCTGGCCGGCGGGGGCTCCGTCACGGCCGGCGGGGGACGCGTCCGCACCGCGACCCGCGGGCTCGTCGGAGCCGGGGATCGGCCCGCTCACATCGGCACCTCACCGCGGGCTACCTCGTCGTCAGCGGGACGGGCGGCGCGGGAGCGGTCGCGCCGCAGCCGCTCGAGTGCGCGGGCGACCTCGCGTTCGGTGAGGGCGCCGATCGTCAGCCCCTCGCGCGTGACCCGGACGATGCGGTGATCGCCCTGGAAGGTGTCGACCAGTTCGTGCAGGTCCGCGTCGACGTCGATCGACGGCAGCTCGGTGACATCGGTGCCGAGCTCACCGACGGTCCGGGGTGCGTCGGGGTCGTGAGCGTCGGCGTCGATCGCGGCCACCTCCACGGCGCCGATACGGCCGTCGGCGTGCTCGATGGTGACCAGCTCCCCGTCGAGGTCGTCGTCCCCGACCAGCCGGGCGTGACCGTCGGTGAGGGGGCGTTCCGCGGGCCACGGGGTGGGGAAGGTGGCGACCAGGTCGCGGATGGTGCGGCCGGTGAGGACCTCGTCGAGCTCGGCGTGGCGCAGCTCGCGCTGGGCGGCGTTCGCGATGAAGACGCCGGTGGTGGCCAGCACGAACGCCCCGATCAGCCCCGGGATCAGCGGCAGAGCACCGGTGGCGACGACCCAGACGCCGGCGGCGACCAGGCCGAAACCGAGGACCTGGCCGGCCCGCACGGAGATCCGCAGCGCACGCAACCGGTCGCGCAGCAGCATCCACAGCAGCGCACGGAGCACGCGGCCGCCATCGAGGGGTGCGCCCGGCACGATGTTGAACACCGCCAGCAGGACGTTCCACCAGCCGAGCAGCCCGGCCACCTCGGCGACCGGCTGGCCGATCGCGGATGGCAGCAGGTCCGGGGTGAACGTCGCGACGAGGCCGAACGCGGCGCCGCACACCAGGCTGACGTACGGGCCGACCGCGGCGATCGCGAGCTCGTCCCGGGCCGACTGCCCCGAGGCATGCATCTCGGTGACCCCGCCGAAGAGCAGCAGGGTGATCGACTCGACCTCCAGCCCACGGTGGCGGGCCTCGAGGGCGTGCGCCAGCTCGTGCGCGAACGTGGTCGCCACCACCAACAGCGCGCCGATCCCCGCCATCGTGAAGGCCACCGCCGGCGCGAACCCGTCCAGGAAGCGGGTCGCGAACAGCACGGTGACGAGCACCGCGAGCAACACGACGGAGGGGTCGAGGCGGACCTCGATCCCTCTGATATCGGCGACACGCACGGCACGGGCGAGCATGAGGCAGGGACGGTACCCGCCGGCGGCCACGGGCCTCGCAGCGTCCGTGAGGCCCCCGAACCACGGGCCTGGCCGCGTCCCGGACGCGGCGCCGAGGCGTCCGCCCAGCGCAACTCGTCGCCACCGTCCGTTCAGGCGGCCCGTCACCGCCCCACGGGTCCTGCCGGCCGGTTATCTTGTGGGGTATGGAGCTTCGAGACACCACCATCCGTGACCTGATCGATCTCACCGACCCCGTGGGCGTGTTGTCGTTCTACGTCGGGCACACCCCGTCGCAGGCGGCCGATCCCCAGCCCACGGCACCGATCGAGATCCGCAACCAGCTCAAGGCCCTGCGCGCCCGGCTCAACGGCACCGACCGCGAGGTCGAGCGTGCGGTCGAGTCGCGGTTGCAGGCCCTCGACGGGTCCATCGATGAGCTGCTCGATCCGAAGGCCAGTGGCCAGGGTCGAGCGATGTTCGTCGGGGTCGAATCCGGCGACGCGACGTCGCTGCACGTCCAGGTCCCCTTCAAAGACCGCGTGATCTTCGACAGCAACGCCTACGTGCGTCCGCTCGTCGCCGCGCTCGACGAGGGGCGCTCGGCCGGGATCCTCGTGGTCTCGCGCCAGGGCACCCGGCTGCTGCGGTGGTCGCTGTCGGGCGTGGAGGTCCTCAAGGAGGACGAGTTCACCGTCGAGGACCAGGTGTTCGCGGAGGAGAAGGCCGGCCCGGCCATGGGCAACCCGGCCAACCCCCAGCAGTCGTACACCGGCAAGGACAAGTTCGAGGAGCGGCTCAACGAGAACCGTCACCGGTTCTTCAAGGAGGTCGTGTCCGACACCGCCGAGCGTGCGGAGTCGGAGGGCTGGGACCGAGTGGTGCTGTCCGCGCCCCCCAAGCTGCGCGACGAGCTCGCCGACGACCTCGATGCCGCCGGCTCCTACCGGGTCCTGAAGGCGGACCAGGCGTGGGAGGACGCACCGCCGGCGCGGATCGCCCAGCAGGCCTGGCACCTGCTGCGGTCGGTGCATCGTGACCGTGAGCGGGAGCTGGTCGATGACGTGCTCGAACGTGCGCTCGGCGGCGGGCCGGCCGCGGTCGGGCTGCGCCACGTCTGCTCGGCGCTCAACGAGGGCCGGGTCGCCCACCTGCTGTACGACGTCGACCTCGAGCTCGAGGGGTTCGTCTCCGACGAGGGCACCGTCCATCCTCGCGTGGAAGGTCCGGTCGCGGAGTCCGACGTCGCCCTGCGGCGCGACCCGCTGTTCGTCGAGCGGATGCTGGAGAAGGCGATCGGCACCTCGGCGACGGTGACACCGGTCTCCGACGAGACCGCGGAACCCCTGGCCGAGTACGAAGGTGTCGCGGCGCGTCTGCGTTGGTGATCGACGCATGGCACGAGGGGACGTGACGGAGCCGCCCGCTCGGTCCGGCGACCCAGCGGCGTTGCGCGCTCGCGCCGACGAGGTGCTCGAACTCCACGACGCCGGCCACCTCGACCAGGCGCTGCAGGCCGCGGAGCAGCTCGAAGCCGACGCGGCGGCGGGCGACCTCTCCGACGAGATCGTGCGGGAGTCGCTGTTCGCCGCCCGGTTCCAGCGCGCGATGGTCCTGATCGACTTCGGTGAGCTCGATCGCGCCGCGGAGGCCTACGGGCGCGCGGCGGCGGTGCCCGCGGACCCGGAGGATCCCGATCAGCTCCACGAGATCGCGATGGCGCTGCTCAACCGCGGGGTCTGCCTGGACGCGATCGGCGACCCACAGGCGGCGCTGGCGACCTACGACGAGCTGATCGAACGCTTCGGCGGTGCCGACGACCCGGTCACGGCCGATCAGGTGGTCCGTGCCCGCACCAACCGGGCCGCCACCCTGCGGGTGCTGAGCCGTCCGGAGGACGCCATCGCGGCGGTCCGCGACCTCGCCGCACAGCTGGACGATGCGGCCCCGCTGGACGTCGAACAGCTGGTGGTCGGCCGCCGCATCCACGCGGCTTCCGCGAAGGACCTGGGACGGCTCGAGGAAGCGCTCACCGCTGTGGAGGGTCTGCCCGGTGGTGGGTTCGATGATCCCGGTGTGGCGTTCCAACGTGCGGCTGCGGACCACGACCGGGCCGAGCTGCTGCTCGACCTCGACCGGCCCGACGAGGCCCGGCGGGTCCTCGACGAGCTGTCCACCTCCCTGGACCGCGCCGACCCGGAGGAGGCCGACCTGGCCGCCGAGGTGGAGGCGACCCGACGTCGGCTGCCGGCCGGCGACTGACCCGCGGTCCGACGGTGCACCCCGCGCGGTGTGCCCGTCTGCGCGCCGGCGCGGCGACCGCAGCCGGACCGGCGGTGCGACGCCGGGTCAGGCGCCCGCGTCCTCCGCTGCGTCGAGCTGATCGATCAGCTGCTCGCGTGCCCGGGCCACCCGTGAACGGATCGTGCCCACCGGGACCTCGCACACGGCCGCGGCATCCTGGTAGGACCAGCCGAGGAGCTGGGTCAGCACGAACGCCTCCCGCCGGTCGGGGGCGAGGTCGTCGACGAGCGCGTGCAGCGCCACCTCGTCGGTGCCGTCGGGGGACGCTTCCGGTGGGGTGGGATCAGGTAGCCGGCGGCGGCGTTGCCGGCGGCGGATCTCGTCGACGGCGGCCCGTCGGGCGATGACCAGCAGCCAGGTCCGCGCGCTCGCGTCCCCGCGGAACCGCGAGACGGTCCGCATCGCCCGCAGGTAGACCTCCTGGGTGAGATCGTCCGCCGCGGGTCGGTCCACCAG
>SKNP01000260.1 GCA_007120485.1 Nitriliruptoraceae bacterium | reverse complement strand
CCGCCATCGCCTGGCGCAGATCGGCCACGATGCGGTCCTCGCCTTCGAGCCCGACCGACAGCCGCAGCATCCCCGGCAGGATGTGGGCCTCCAGCCGCGCGTCCGGCGTCATGTTGAAGTGCGAGGAGTTGAACGGCAGGCTCGCCAGCGTCTCGACCCCGCCCAGGCTGGTGGCTTCCGTCGCGACCTCCAACCGGCGGATCACCTGCAGCGCTCGTTCGTCGCCACCGTCGAGCACCAGTGTCACCATCGCCCCGTGCTCGTCGGGCATCACCTGCGGGACGACGTCCTTCGCGTCCGGGTGGTCGTCGCGGCCGGGGTAGATCACGGCGGTGACCCCGGGCTCGTCAGCCATGATGTCGGCGATCGACGCGGCCGCCCGGCACGCCTCCTGGAGCCGGACCGGGAAGGTCTGCACCCCCCGCCACACCAGGTAGGCCGCGTGCGGGTCGAGGCACCCGCCGAAGGTGATCATCCGCCGCTGGATCTCCTCGTGCAGCGGGGTCTCGTTGACGCAGACCACCCCGGCGACGACGTCCGAATGCCCGCCGAGGAACTTCGTGGCGGAGTTGATGACCACGTCGGCGCCGAGCTCGAGCGGCCGGGTGCACCGCGGTGTCGCGAAGGTGTTGTCGATGATCAGGCTCGCCCCGGCCGCGTGGGCGGCCTCCGCCACCGGAGGGATGTCCAGCAGACGTAGCTGCGGGTTGGACAACGTCTCCCCGTAGACCACCGTCGGCTGGTGGCTCGCGATCGCCTGTGTCCAGGCATCGGTGTCCCAGGCGTCGACGCGGACCACCTCGATCCCGAGTCGTGGGAGGTCCCGTTCGAGCAGGTCATCGGTGTCGCCGTAGACCTGCCGGGAGGCGACGACCGTGTCGCCGGTCTGCAGCAGCGCCATCAACGAGGTGGCGATCGACGCCATCCCGCTGGCGGTCATCATCCCGTGCTCGGCGTGCTCGAGCTCGGCGATCGCGTCGGCAGCCGCCTGCACGGTCGGGTTGGAGAACCGCGAGTACCACGTCTCGTGGAGCCCGCCGGTGCCCTGGATGTCCTCGTAGGCACGGTCATCCAGCTCGAAGGTCGTCGATTGGTAGATCGGCGGGGTGACGGGGAAGGTCCGCGCGGTGTACGTGCGGCCGGGACGGTTCGACGCTGGGGATGCCACCTGGACTCCTTCGGGAGGTTCGCGGGCTCCACCGACATCGAGGTGGTGGGGTCCGCGCCTACGAGACTCGGCGCCCGACCGTAGTTGGCCCCGACAGATCGGGGGGACCCGGGCGCGCTCGCCCCACACGACGACGATCAGGCGGGTCGGCGCGGCTCGTCTGGACGCAACGGCTGTGACACGCCACCCTGGCCGGCCCCAACCCGTCGAGCCGGAGGGACCACCATCCTCACCGACGAGTCCGCGGCCGGCGGGTCCACCGAGCGGCACATCGCGGCGAGCGAGCCACCGCAGGAGCCGGCCCGCGCCCTGCGCGCGGTCACCGGCCGGCGAAGCGTCAGCAAGCTGACCGAGCCGGGTCCGACGCCGGACGAGCTCGGCGAGCTGCTCGCCGCCGCGTGCACCGCCCCTGATCACGGCAAGCTGCGGCCCTGGCGGTTCCTGGTGCTCGAAGGCGACGCCCTGCGACGGCTGGGGGACGCCTACGCCCGGGCCCTGTCCGCCCGCGAACCGACCGCCACCGCCGAGGACCTCGACCGTGCGCGCGGGAAGCCCCAGCGTTCGCCGGTGCTGGTGGCGGTGGTCGCCAGGCTCACCCCGCACGCCACCGTGCGGGAGTGGGAGCAGTTGGTCGCGGCGGGATGCGCCGCGCACAACCTGTGCATCGCGGCGACCGCCCATGGCTACGGGTCGATGTGGCGCACCGGGTGGTACGCGGAGCACCCCGAGGTCCTGGCGCACCTCGGGCTGGATGCCAACGAGCGGCTCGTCGGGCTGGTCCACCTCGGGTCGATCGAGGAGGGCTTCACCCCGCCGCCCCGCACGGTGGACACCTCCTGCGTCTCCTGGTCGCGCTGACGACTCGCGGCCGGTCGCGACCACCTCGACGTCGATGCGTGTCGCGACCGTCGGCGGTGGCTACTCGTCGAGGTCGAGCATCTCGCTGCACACCGGCCAGGCGTTCCAGCCCTGTTCCTCCAGCACGCGTTCGCCGACCTCGAGTTCGGTCTCCTTGTCCGCGTGGCCGGCGTGGTCGGGCATGTCCGGGTCCCGGAACGCATCCCAGGTATCGGGATGGAAGTTCAGCCCGCCCTGGAAGTGATCCCCGTGGTCGAAGTCCAGCCCGTAGTCCCAGCGGCGGCTGTCGGGTTCCGGATCCCCGTCGGCGTCCCAGTCGCCGGACTCGCAGTCGGCGAGGCGCTGCCAGTCCTCCAGGTCGGCCTCGCCGTCATGCTCCACGCCTGACGTGACGCGGGTGGTCGGACCGTACAGCGCGTCGGGGTGGTCCCAGCTCGCCGGTGCGCTCAGGCCCGGGGTGGCCACGTCGGCCGTCGGTTCGTCGTCGATGACCCCGATCAGGGCGATCGGATCGACCGCGGCGGGCATGGCCGCGAGCGCGACGGCGCCGAGCCCGCCAGCGGACAGCAGCCCCAGCACACGCTGGCGGCGACGTGGCGGGTGCGTGGAGATGGGTCGCCAGGATCGGGGACGTGGGGTCGACCATGGCTACCACGATGCGACGGGGCCGGCAAGCGACGTTCGTCGGCGCGACCGTGGGCGCCGACCCGGCCCGCCGACGCGGCTACCTTCCCCCGCTCCACACCGGGAGGCCCCCGATGACGATGCTGACGCCGGTCAGCGAACACGACCTGCTGCTGTTCTGGATCGCGCTGGTCGTGCTGCTCGGAACCGCCCGCGGTCTGGGTGCAGCGATGCAGCGGATCGGCCAGCCACGGGTGGTGGGCGAACTCGCGGCCGGGGTGCTGATCGGGCCCACCGTCTTCGGTCGGCTGTTCCCCGATGTCGCCGGGTGGTTGTTCCCGGGCGACGCGGTCCCGTCGGCGTTGCTGCTGGCGGTGGCCTGGCTGGGCATCGTGTTGTTGCTGCTGGTGACGGGGTTCGAGACCGACCTCGGATTGCTGCGCCGTCTGGGCCGGCCTGCGGTGAGCCTGTCCACCGGGAGCTTGGTGGTGCCGCTCGGCATGGGCTTCGCGCTGGGCTGGATCATGCCGCCGGCCTTCTGGGGGGAGGAAGCCGGCCGGCTCGGCTTCGCCATGTTCATCGCGGTCGCGCTGAGCATCTCCGCGCTGCCGGTGATCGCCAAGATCATGACCGAGATGAACCTGATGCGCCGCAACGTGGGCCAGTTGACGATCGCGGCGGCGATGGCCAACGACCTCGTCGGTTGGCTGCTGCTCGGCGCGGTGGTCGGGGTGTTCACCGGCGGTGCGGTCGACGCGGGTGCGCTGGCGATGAGCTTCGGTCTGGTGTTGGCCTTCCTGGTCGGGGCGTTGACGGTCGGACAGCGGTTCGCTGACGGCATCCTGCGGCAGGCGCGACGATCCGGCGGCTTCGGTGCGGCCCTGTCGGCGACACTGTTCGTCACCTTCGTCCTCGGGGCGATCACCCAGGCGTTGGGTGTGGAGGCCGTGCTCGGAGCGTTGATCGCCGGGATCGTCCTCGGCCGCTCGCGCTACCAGCGCAACGACGTCAAACGGTCGATCGAGGTGATCGGCAACGAGGTCTTCGCCCCGATCTTCTTCGCCACCGCCGGGTTGTACGTCGACCTGGCCGTGCTGCTCGAGCCGCAAGCGGTGCTCTGGGCCGGCATCGTGCTGCTGGTCGCGGCCGTCGCCAAGCTCCTCGGTAGCTACCTCGGTGGCCGGTTGTCCGGGTTGTCCAACGTGGAGAGCATCGCGGCCGGGATCGGCCTCAACGCGCGTGGAGCGATGGAGATCGTCCTGGCGACGATCGGCCTGTCCCTAGGCGCGCTCAACGAGACCTCTTACGCGATCGTCGTGCTGCTGGCGGTCGCGACGTCCATGGCAGCACCGCCCCTGCTGCGTCCGGTGCTGCGCCGTCTGCGGGCCGCACCGGAGGAGGAGGAGCGCCTCCGGCGGGAGGACGTGCTGTCCCGGAGCCTGATCGCCAGCGCCAGGAGCGCACTGCTGCCGACCCGAGGTGGGCTGAACTCCGCCGTCGCGGCTCGCGTGGTCGACTCGCTGCTCGAGCCCAGTGCGCCCGTCACCGTGCTCAACCTACGGTCGACCGGTGAGCCCGAAGCCGAGCTCGACAGCGTCGTGCACTCGCTGGGTGACCGACCGGTGGACGTCCGGGTCGAGACCCACGACGACGTCGGGGCCACGATCCTGGCCGAGGCGCAGCTGGGCTACGAACTGGTCGCCCTCGGGCTCAACGACGACTACGCCGGCTCGCACCAGCTCTCCGAGCCGCTCCAGGAGGTGATCGCCCACTCGCCGGTGCCGCTGCTGCTGGTCCGCCGCGCCGCGCGCACGCGTGACATCGGTGACCTCGAGGACCTCACGGTCCGCCGGATCCTGCTCGGGGTCACGGGGACACGACCCGGTCGGGCGGCGGAGGAGCTGGCCTACCGGCTGTCGGCCGCGTTCGATGCGGACGTGTTGGCCGTCCACGTCATCACCCGGGACACCCGGGGTCGGGAGTCGTCGCCAGCGGTCGAGAAGCAGCTGGAACGCGTCCAGGAGGTCGCCACGTCGTTCGGGGCCGCGAGTGCGACGGCGGTGCGCCACGGCGTCGTGCCAGCCGATGAACTGGTGTGGGCTGCCGACGAGTGGGACGCCGACACGATCGTGCTGGGGACGTCGATGCGGACGGCGGACGGCCGACCGTTCCTGGGACACGGCACCGAGTGGCTGCTCGAGCATGCCCGTCAACGGGTGATCGCGGTGGTCTTCCCCTCCGAGGAGAACGGCGGCGACGACGGGTAGGAGGGGAGATCGGCTACCACCTGCGCAGCGGCCGATCAGCCACGGCGATGTCGGTCCAGCCGGTCCGCGATCGCCCCGCAGACGCGGGCGAGGTCGTCGACGTCCTCCCGATCGAGCTGATCGAACACCAGCCGTTGGACGGCTTCGACGTGGCCCGGCGCCGCCGCGGTGACCTGCCCGAGGCCGTCGTCGGTCAGGACCGCGAGGGTGGTGCGGGCGTCTTCGGGTGAGGGGGCGCGAGCCACCCAGCCGCGTCGTTGGAGCCGGGTCACGACGTGCGAGAGGCGCGAGAGCGACGCGTTGGCCTGCGCGGCCAGGTCACTGAGGCGGAGACGACGTCCGTCGGCCTCGCTCAGCAGCGCCATCACCCAGTACTCGAAGTGGCTCAGCCCGGCATCGCGCTGGAGCTGGTGATCGAGCTCGGTCGGGAGCTTGAGCATCACCGCGGCCAGCTGGCGCCACGCATGCTGTTGGTCGTCGTCGAGCCAGCGGGGCACGGGCGGGTTGTCGGGCGCGTGGGCGTCGGGTGCGTGGGCGTCGGGTGCGTGGGCGTCGGGTGCGTGGGCGTCGGGTGCGTGGGCGTCGGGTGCGTGGGCGTCGGGTGCGTGGGCGTCGGGTGCGTGGGCGTCGGGTGCGTGG
>SKNP01000518.1 GCA_007120485.1 Nitriliruptoraceae bacterium | reverse complement strand
CTTCGGCCCGGTACACGGACGGATCAGGGGGTACGCAGCCGGCGTCGCGTGGTCGCGATGCTCTCGCGGGCGGCCTCGACCGCCGTCAGCGTCTCGCGTGCACCGTCGGAGACGTCGCTCGGGAGATCCACCTCCGTCAGGAGCCGGGTCAGCCGCGACGACGCCTCGCCCAACAGGTCATCGACGCGTGCGGCTCCGAGGCGGCCCTCCATCAGGTCCCACGACGCCGGTCTGCTGCTCGCCGCCCGTGTCGGCGGCGATCGTGAGGGCTCAGGTGGGGGGAGGTTCATCGGAAGGCTCCGGGCCGATCTCGAGGCGAGGGTGCCGCCGTTCAGGCTCTCGAGCCAGAGGCGAAGGACACCGGGGCGACCGCCATGCCATGGCGATCGGCTCCCGGTACCGGCAGACACCGTCGCTACCGTGGGTCTCGAGGAGGTCGGTCGTTCGGGCCGGCCCACGGCACCGGCCACGAACCAGCCGATGGGAACCTGATGCCCCCCGATGCGTTGCGTCCCGGGAAGCTGCCGGGGTCGATGTTGGCGGCGCTGCTCCGCGACGTGCCGTCGGACGACCCCTGCGTGCGGCTCGGGCCGGCGGTCGGTGAGGACGCCGCGGCCATCGAGGTCCCGGCGGACACGCTGGTCGTCGCCACCGACCCGATCACGCTGACCGGCCGTGCTGCCGGCCGCTACGCGGTGGTCATCAACGCCAACGACGTCGCGGTCAGCGGGGCGGTGCCGCGGTGGTTCCTGGTCACCGTGCTGCTCCCCCCAGGGACCGAGCACGCGCAGGTGCAGGCGCTCTTCGAGGAGGTCAGCACCGCGCTGGCGGAACTCGATGCGACGCTCGTCGGTGGGCACACCGAGGTGACACCGGCGGTCACCCAGCCCGTGTTGGTCGGACAGATGTTGGGGCTGGTCGGCGCCGGCCGGTGGGTGACGTCCGGTGGTGGCGCTCCCGGCGACGTGCTCGTGCAGATCGGACCAGCGCCCGTCGAAGGGGCCGCGGTGCTGGCATCGCAACACCGCTCGGCGCTCACCGGCCTGTCGAGCGGACAGCTGGAGGCCGCGCTCGGAGCGGTGGACGATCCGGGTATCTGCGTGGTCGACGCGGCGTTGCGTGCGTCGGAGCTCGGTGCGTCCGCCATGCACGACCCCACGGAGGGCGGCCTGGCCGCGGGCCTCCACGAGCTCGCGGATGCCTCCGGGGTCGCGCTTCGGCTCGACCACGCGGCGGTGACCTGGTTCGGCCCGGGGCTGGCGGTCTGCCACGAACTGGACGTCGATCCGTGGGCCACCCTCGCCTCGGGGTGCGTGTTGGCGACGTTCCCACCGGATCGAGCGGACGCTGCGGTCGGCGACCTGCAGGCAGCGGGGCAGCCGGCCTCGGTGCTCGGGGAGTTGGTCGCCGGCACCGGCGTCCACGTCGACGGTGCCGCGCTGCCCGTACCGGCGCGCGACGAGCTCGCACGCCTGCTCGACGACGCCTGATCCGGCCGCCCATGGTCCCGCGGGGCGCGTCCCGCCGTCAGCCGGCTCGACGACGCCTGATCCGGCCGCCCATGGTCCCGCGGGGCGCGTCCCGCCGTCAGCCGGCTCGCTGGCCGCCGGTCGAGCGGTGGAGTGGTTGGGTCGTTGATCGGTCGGGTGGTCGAGCGCCGGACGGTGCCCGGTCAGGTGCGTCCGGTCAGGTGCGTCCGGTCAGGTGCGTCCGGTCAGGTGCTCCCGGTCAGGTGCTCCCGGTCAGGTCCGCACGGTGGTCAGCTCCTCACGGAGCCCCTCGAGCAGGTCCAGGCACCGGTCGAGCTGGGATCGCTCGATCCACTCGTCGGGTTGATGTGCCTGCTCGATCGCCCCCGGTCCGCAGACCACCGTGGACAGCCCAGCCGCCTGGAAGTGCCCGCCGTCGGTCCCGAATGGCACGGTCTCGCTCGGTCCGTCGAAGCCGGTCAGGCGCCGGACCAGCCGTTCCGCCGCGCCGTCGGGTTCCGCTTCCAGGCCCCGCGCGACGGCATCCGCACGGAAGCTGATGTGGCCGGTGCCCGTCGCCTCGCGGAGGCGAGGAAGGACCTGTTCGTCCGCGAACCGCTCCACCTCGACGGCCAGCCGATCGGCGTCGTCGGCGGGGACCGGCCGGTACTCCCACGTCAGCTGCGCGTGGCGTGGGACGATGTTGAGGGCCTGGCCGCCTTCGATCGTGGCGAGGTTGAACGTGGTGTACGGCGGGGTGAACCGGGGGTCGGCCGCGGCCTCCCGGTGGCGGCCGGCGAGCTCGTCGATGAAGGTCGCGATCCGAGCGAGCGCGGCGATGGCGTTCGCGGCGTGCTGGGGCTGGCTGGAGTGGCCGTCTAGCCCCTCCACCGTGGTGGTGAACGCGCGGACGCCCTTGTGCGCGGTCACGGGCCGCAGGTTGGTCGGCTCGCCGACGATCACCAGCTCGGGTCGGGGCCCGCTGGCCAGCAGTGCGTCGACGGCGGACGGCGCACCGACGGTGCCGATCTCCTCGTCGTAGGTCAGGACCAGGTGGATCGGTCGGACCAGGTCGGTGGCGGCCAACGCCGGGAGGGCGGCCAGCACGACCGCGAGGAAGCCCTTCATGTCCGTCGTGCCGCGCCCGTAGAGGCGGTCGCCGTCCTCGGTGAGCTCGAACGGCGGCCGCGTCCACGGCTGGCCGTCGACCGGGACGCAGTCGGTGTGACCGGTCAGCACGACCCCGCCGTCGACGTCCGGCCCGATCCGGGCCAGCAGGTTCGCCTTGGTGCCCGTCGGGTCGAGGACCCGGTGGTGGTCGACCCCGTGTGCGTCGAGGTGCGCCTCGATGAACGCGACCAGCTCGAGGTTCGAGGCACGGCTGGTGGTGTCGAAGCCGACCAGCGCCCTGAGCAGGTCGAGCACGGTGTCCATCGACGCTCCGCCCGTCCGGCTCATGCCTGCGAGGCCTGCGTGTAGGCCTCGGCGAGTTCGCGGTAGTTGGCCACGTTCGGGCGTGGCACCTCGGGGACCGGGCGGTCCAGGACCTTGGCGGGGACGCCGACGACCAGCGACATCGGGGGCACCTCCATGCCTTCCCGGACCACGGCACCGGCGGCGACGACCGCGCCGGCACCGATCACCGCACCGTTGAGCACCACCGAGCCGATGCCGATCAGCGCGTCGTCCTCGACCGTGCAGCCGTGCAGGACCGCGCGGTGGCCGACGGTGACGCGTTCGCCGATCGTCGTCGGGGTCTCGGCGTCGGTGTGCACCACCGTGAGGTCCTGCAGGTTGGTGTCACGCCCGACCCGGATCGTGCTGCGCTCGGAGCGCAGCACGCTGCCGAACCACACCGACACGCCGGTGGCGAGGTGGACGTCGCCGGCGACGGTGGCGCCCTCCGCGATGAACACCTCCGGGTCGATCTGGGGCGTGTGGTCGGCGACGGTGAGGATGCGAGGCACGGGTGTCTCCCTGGACGGTCGGGTCGTAGGCTGGGGGCAGTCTGCCTGGTGCCGGCCCGACCTGCGTGCCGGTGGCCCTGGGCGGGTCCGAAGACCCGTCGGGCGACCGAGGGCCCGGCGGGCGACCGAGGACCCGGCGGGCGATCGAGGACCCGGCGGGCGGCCGAGGACACGGCGGGCGACCGAGGACCCGGCGGGCGGACCGGCGACCGCACCAGCGAGAGGTGACACGCGTGGATGCACTGGAGAAGGTCCGTCGCTCCCTGCGGCAGGCCGACGAGGCGCGCAAGGCCTCGCCGGCCCGTCAGGACGCCACCCCGGTGCACGAGCGCATCGTGGCGCTGCTCGACGAGGCCCGCGCCGACCTCGAGCAGGTGGAGGACGAGGCCGTCCGCCGGGAGTTCGGGGCGGCCATCTCGCGCCGGTTCAACGACCTCGACCAGGAGGAGTTGGCGACGATGCTCGGGCCCAGCCCCGACGTGTCGCGTGCCCCGACCCAGGTCGACGACCCCTCGCGGGTGCCGCCCGGACAGCACCTCACTCCCGGGTTCCCGGTGCTGCACGTCGGTCGGGCACCGGACTGGGACCGCGGTGACGTCCGGGTCGTGGTGACCGGACTGGTCGACGAGCGGCGGGTCCTGGGCTTCGACGACCTGACCGGCCGGTTCGAGACCCGCGAGGTCGTGCGCGACTTCCACTGCGTGACCACCTGGTCGCGTCTGGACAACCGTTGGACGGGAGTCGCCGTCCGCGACGTCCTGGCGGATGCCGGGATGAAGCCGGCTGCGACCCACGCGGTCGTCAGCGGCCACCCCGCTTACAGCGCGAACCTGCCGCTGGAGCACCTCCTGGCTGCCGACTGCCTGTTGGCGTGGGCACACGACGGTCAGCCGCTCGATCGCGAGCACGGCGGCCCGCTCCGGCTGATCGTGCCCGCCCTCTACGGCTGGAAGTCCGTCAAGTGGGTGACTGAGCTGCGCCTGCTCGATCGCGACGTGCCCGGCTACTGGGAGGAGCGCGGCTACCACGAACTGGGCGACCCGTGGCGCGAGCAGCGGTTCCACGGCGATCCTGGCTGACGGTCGGATGCGCGGGCCGAGCCGGTCGTGGCGTGCGCGTGGCGAGCCGGTCGTGGCGTGCGCGGGCCGAGCCGGTCGGGTGACGGGTCCGCAGGTTGCGCATCGCGCAGGCGATGGTCAGCATGCGTGCCATGCCGACCCTGCTCGTCGCCCATCACACGCCGTCGCCCGCCACCCAGGAGCTGCTGGAGGCGGTGCTCGCCGGTGCCCGCCACGACGACATCGACGGGGTCGACGTCGTCGTCGAGCCCGCCTTGACCTGCTCGGAGGTGCGCGTGCTGGAGGCCGATGGCTACCTGCTCGGCACCCCCGCCAACATCGGGTACATGTCCGGCGCGCTCAAGCACCTGTTCGACCGCTGCTACTACCCGTGCCTGGAGGCGACGCCCGGGCGTCCGTACGGCCTGTGGGTCCACGGCAACCAGGACACCGGCGGTGCCGTGCGTTCGGTCCAGCAGGTCACCTCGGCGCTCCGGTGGGAGGCCGTGGCCAGCCCGGTCGAGGTCGAAGGACAGCCGGAGCAGGCAGACGTCGATGCGTGCGTCGAACTCGGCGGCACGGTCGCGGCATCGCTGGCGGTGGGGTTCTGAGCGCCGTGCCGGCCCGGGCGCCTCGGGACGTCGAGGTGGAGGTCGCTCCTCCCAGCCGGTGGGCGGTGCTGCGTGAACTGCGGCTGCGGGCCCTGCAGGACACCCCGGACGCGTTCGGGGCCACCTTCGAGCAGGAGCGTCAGCTGACCGCCGACGACTGGCGCCGCCGGGTGCAACGTGCCGACCGGCCGACCTTGCTGGCCTGGCTCGGACCGCCACCGCCCCCGGCGGTCGTCTCGCCGCCGACCCGTCCCGCCGGGATGTCGTTTCTCGGATGGGTGGCCCCGACGCCGGACCGACCCGACGTCGACGGGGTGATCGGCATCTACAGCGTGTTCGTGGACGGCTGGGCGCGCGGCCGTGGCGCCGGCGATGCGCTGCTGGCCGCAGCGATCGACCACGCCCGGGCCGCCGGCGCCCGGCGGGTGGTGCTCGACGTCGGCGACCGCAACCCGCCCGCT
>SKNP01000312.1 GCA_007120485.1 Nitriliruptoraceae bacterium | reverse complement strand
GTGGTCGCGCCGCGTTCCGCGGCGCGACCACCCGCCGCCCACCCGCAGGAAGCCACGATGACGCTCCGGTTCCTCGCCCGACGCGCCTTCGGTGCGGTGCTGACGCTCTTCGGCGTCAGCGTGATCGTGTTCATCGTGCTGCGCATGATCCCCGGCGATGAGATCACCGTCATGCTCGGCACCGAAGCTGCCGGCTTGAGCCCGGAACAGCGGGCCTCGCTGGAGGCCTACTACGGCCTCGGCGAACCGCTGCTCGTGCAGTACACCAGCTGGATCGGCAACGTCCTCACCGGCAACCTCGGCGTGTCACTGCGCAGCGGCGCCTCGGTCAGCGATCTGGTGGCACGCCGGCTGCCCATCACGGTGCAGCTGGCGGTCATGTCGACGGTCATCGGCACGATCATCGGGCTGCTGGTGGGCATGGTCGCGGCCAGCAAGCCGGGCGGGTTCCGCGACGCCGGCGCGCAGGGCTTCGGCCTGCTGGGGCTGGCGACCCCCAACTTCGTGGTCGGGGCGCTGATGATCGGGGTGCTGTCCACCCAGTTCGGCTACCTGCCCACGGCCGGCGCCTACGTCGGGTTCTTCGAGAACCCGTCCATCAACCTCCAACAACAGCTGTTCCCGGCGATCACGCTCGGCACCGCGCTGGCCGCGACGGTGATGCGCACGACCCGCGGCAGCTACCTCGACATGCGCCAGCAGGACTTCGTCCGCACCGCGACCGGCAAGGGCGTGCACCCGCGCCGCGTCCGTTGGCGACACGTGCTGCACAACGCGCTGATCCCGATCGTGACGATCACCGGGATCCAGTTCGGCTACCTGCTCGGCGGCACCGTGGTCGTGGAGGAGATCTTCTCCGTCCCCGGTCTCGGCCGCCTGGTGCTCACCGCGATCGCCCAGCGGGACTTCGCCGTCGTGCAGAGCACGGTGCTGGTCATCGCGGGGCTGTTCGTGTTCGTCAACTTCCTCACCGACCTGCTCTACGCCGCCATCGACCCGCGCGTGAGGCTGTCATGAGCGACATCGCCCAGGCCAGCGGCGCCCCGGTCGGTGCCGTCCCCAGCCGGCGTCCCCGGCTAACCCGGCTGTGGCGGACCAAGTCGGGGCTCGCCGGCACGATCATCGTCGGCGTCGCGATCATCCTGGCGGTGCTCGCCGCACTGGGGCTCACCCCGTACGGGCCCACCGCGCAGGACCCCACCGTGCGGTTCCAGTCCCCCACCGCCGCCTACCCGCTGGGCACCGACCAGTTCGGCCGCGACGTGCTGAGCCGGATCATGTCCGGGTTGGTGTCGTCGCTGCTGGTCGCCGTCAGCTCCGTCGCGATCGCCGCGACCATCGGCACGCTCTTCGGGCTGATCGCGGGCTTCTTCGGGGAGTGGGTCGACCGCACGATCATGCGCATCAACGACGTGTTCTTCGCCTTCCCCGCCATCCTCCTGGCACTGGCGATCGTGTCCGCGCTCGGCTCGGGTTGGCGCAACACGGCGCTGGCGATCGGCATCGTGTTCATCCCGCTGTTCGTCCGTGTGGCCCGCGGTCCCGTGTTGGCCCTGCGCGAGGTCGACTACATCCAGGCTGCCCGTGTGCTCGGGTTCTCCCGCACCCGCATCCTGCTGCGTCACCTGCTGCCCAACCTCGGCTCCGCCGTGATCGTGCAGGTCGCTCTGGCGCTGAGCTGGGCCATCATCACCGAGTCCTCCTTGAGCTTCCTCGGGCTCGGTACCCAGCCGCCGATGCCGTCGCTCGGGCTGATGGTCAGCGAGGGCCGCAACCTGGTCGGCCAAGGTGCGTGGCTGCTGGTCGTCCCATCGGTCGCGATCGTGATCGTGGTCGTCGGGCTCAACCTGCTCGGCGACGGGCTCCGGGACGTCCTCGACCCCAAGGACGACCGATGACCGGCGAACAGCCCACCGTGGACGCCGCGGTCCCTGCGGAACCCGACCCGGACGCCTTGCTGTCGGTCCGGGGCTTGCGCATCACCGTGCCCAGCGGCGCCGCCGCGGTCGAGGACGTCTCCTTCGATGTCCACCCGGGCGAGACCCTCGGGGTCGTCGGCGAGAGCGGCTGCGGCAAGACCCTGACGATGCTGTCGGTCATGCGCCTGCTGCCACCGGGCACGGCCATCGCCGGCGGGTCGATCCTGCTGGGCGGCGAGGACGTCGCGCCCATGCCGGAGAAGCAGCTGCGGAGGCTCCGCGGCAGCAAGGTCGCGATGATCTACCAGGACCCGATGACGTCGCTGAACCCGCTGATGCGCATCGGCGACCAGATCGCGGAGGGGCTGCGCGCGCACGGCTGGTCCCGCAGCGACGCCCGCGACAAGGCCATCGAGGTGCTCGGTGAGGTCGGCATCCCCAAGCCGCAACGGGCTGCCCGTGCCTTCCCCCACGAGTTCTCCGGCGGCATGCGCCAACGCGCGGTGATCGCGTGCGCACTGGTGCTCGACCCGGAGCTGCTGATCGCCGACGAACCCACGACCGCCCTGGACCCCACGATCCAGCAGCAGGTCATCGACCTGGTGGTCCAACTCCAACGCGATCGCGGCATGGCCGTGGTGTGGGTGACCCACGACCTCGGCATCGTCGCCCGGCTGGTCTCGCGCATGCTGGTGATGTACGCCGGCCGGGTCGCGGAGGCCGGTCCGACCCGCGAGGTGTTCCGCCGACCGAGCCATCCCTACACCTCCGGGCTGCTCGGGGCGCTGCCCTCCCCCGGCGCCGGCCGCGAGGACCTGATCCAGATGCCCGGCGCCCCACCCCAACCCGGCCAGCATCCGGCCGGGTGCCCGTTCCAGCCCCGCTGCCCGCAGGCGATCGAACGCTGCGCCACCGACCTGCCACCGTTGCTGGACCGCGGCCGCGACCAGGGCGCCGCCTGCTGGGTGCCGCCCGAGGACTGGAGCGCGTGATGCTCCGACTGACCGACGTACGCAAGGGCTTCCCCGTCCGCTCGACGGGCGAGGAGCTGTGGGCGGTCGACGGCGTGTCCTTCGAGGTGGAACGTGGGGAGATCCTGGGCATCGTCGGCGAGTCCGGGTGCGGCAAGTCCACCACCGCCAAGCTGATCGTGCGGCTCGAGGACGCCACCAGCGGGAGCATCCACCTCGACGGCAACGAACTGGTGGGCGTCCCCGACCGCGACCTGGGCTGGCTGCGACGCACCGCCCAGCTGGTGTTCCAGGACCCCTACGCCTCGCTCAACCCACGGCTGCGGGTCGGCGCCGCGATCGCCGAGGTGCTGCGGGTCCACGAACGCACACGGAAGGGCCAGGAGGAGCGCGACCGCGTCAACGAGCTGCTCGGCCTGGTCGGGCTCTCGGCCGACTTCGCGGGCCGCTACCCCCACGAGCTCTCGGGTGGGCAGCGCCAACGCGTCGGCATCGCCCGGGCGCTGGCGGTCGAACCGGAGCTGCTGGTCCTCGACGAACCCCTCTCGGCGCTGGACGTGTCCGTGCAGGCCGAGATCGTCAACCTGCTCAAACGCCTGCGGACCGAGCTGGGGCTGACCTACGTGTTCATCTCCCACGACCTGGGGATGGTCCGCCACCTCTGCGACCGCATCGCCGTGATGTACCTCGGCCAGATCGTGGAGATCGGGCCCTGGTCGCAGGTCGCCGACGCCGCGCTGCACCCCTACACCCAGGCGCTGCACACCGCCGTGCCGATCCCTGATCCGGAGCTGGAAGCCGGCCGGGACGCACGGCCGGTCCCCGGCGAGCTGCCCGACCCGGCCAACCCGCCGCCGGGCTGCCGGTTCCACACGCGCTGTCCCCTGGCCGAGGACGTCTGCCGTCGCGACGATCCACCGCTCGTGCGGCTCGGCACCGACCACGATGTCGCCTGCCACGTGGTGGCACGTGAGCACGGCGTCAGGACCGACGGGTCCACCGACCCGGACGGTCCCAGCCAACCGTCCGACCCGAGCGACCGAGCGGAGCACCCATGATCGTCATCGGCCTGATCTCCGGCACCAGCGCGGACGGGATCGACGCCGCCGTCGCCGACGTGTCGCTGGAGGACGACCGGATCCGGCTCGAGCCGCTCGGCCAACGCAGCGTCGACTACCCGGACGAGCTTCGCGACGCGTTGTGGGACGCGCTGCCACCCACCGACGCCGGACCCGAGGAGCTGTGCCGGTTGGACGCGCTGCTCGGCCAGGCCTTCGGCCACGCCGCGGCCGAGGCCAACGCCGACCTGGCCGGAGGCCGGGCGGAGCTGGTGACCAGCCACGGGCAGACGATCCACCACTGGGTCGATGACGCCGGTACCGCGCGCGGCACCCTGCAGCTCGGCCAACCGGCGTGGATCGCGCAGACCACCGGCCTTCCGGTGGTCGCCGACCTGCGTAACCGCGACATCGCCGTCGGCGGACACGGCGCTCCGCTGGTCGCCTACCCGGACGTGCTGTTGCTGGCCGATCGGGCCGGCGAGACCAGCAGCAGCGGCGGCGGGGCCACCGGCGGCGGTGAGACCAGCAGCAGCGGCGGTGGGGCCAGCGGCGGCGACGCTCACGCGCTGCTCAACATCGGGGGCATCGCCAACCTCACCCTGCGCCGCGCCGACGGCACCGCGCTCGCGTTCGACACCGGACCCGGCAACGCACTGATGGACGCCGCCGTCACCGACCAGACCGACGGCGCGGAACGCATCGACGGGGACGGCAAGCGCGCCGGCCGCGGCCGGGTCGATCCGGGCCTGCTGGAGGCGCTGCTCCGCGACCCCTACTACGCGCAACCCGCCCCCAAGTCGACGGGCAAGGAACGGTTCCACCGTGACTACCTCGCCGGCTTCCTGGCCGACGCACCGGATGTCGACGGCGACGATGTCATCGCGACGCTCGCCGCGCTGACCGCGGAGACGATCGCACGGGCCGCCGCCGAGCACGGCGTGGTCGAACTCATCGCCAGCGGCGGTGGGACCGCCAACCCGGTGCTGATGGAGGAGCTACGCACGCGCGCGACCGGCGTCGCGGTTCGCACGATCGATGACCTCGGCGTCCCGAGTGGCGCCAAGGAGGCGTACTGGTTCGCGGTGCTCGGCTTCTGCACCCTCCACGGCATCCCGGGCACGGTCGCTTCCTGCACCGGCGCGAGCCAGGCGTCGCTGCTCGGCCACCTCACCCCGGGGGCCGATGGGTTCCCCGCCACGGACCGGGTCGAGCCGCCGGTCGGGATGCGGATCGTCACCTGACCGTCGAGGTGGTGCCGCCGGCTCCGCACCGCCCGGGCGGTCGCTGGCCGCGAGGGACGGACGCAGGTGGGCGAGCGCCGCGGACGCGGATCTGTGGAGCGCTACCCGCGCCCAGCCCCCGCAACGCTCCACACATCCAGCCGCGCCGTCGGCCGGCCGTTCAGGCCGGCGGACGTCTGGGCAGCGCCGCGACCAGCTCGCGCCACAACGGCGTGATGTCCGGCGCGGGGTGGCCGAGGTGCTGGCGGTTGGCCAACAGCACGATGCTCGTGTGACTCGTCGGGTCGACCGCGACCCGACCGCCGGTGAAGCCGCTGTGGCCGACCAACCGTCCACCGGCCTGCGCGTCACCGGGATCGCGCCACCACCCCAGCGCCTG
>SKNP01000293.1 GCA_007120485.1 Nitriliruptoraceae bacterium | reverse complement strand
GGTCGGGTGGCAGGGTCGTGGCGTGGTCGGGTGGGGTCGTGGCGTCGTAGCGCCGGGACCGTGGCCGCACCCCGCATGGTGGGACGTCGAGGGTGGCGCCCAGGTTCCCACGGTGGGACGCGATGCCGGTGTCCCGAGGCTGCCACTCGTCCCGGCGGAATGTCCGTACCTTTCGGGCGCGTTCACCGAGGTGGGCTGCCGAGCGAGCCGCCGGCCGGCCCGGACCCCCGAACCGACCCCGGACCCCCGAACCGACCCCCGAACCGAACGGAGCACTCGATGGACCCCGACGGCTACACCCTCACCGTGACCCTGGACACCGATGCGGACGATGCGGACGCCAAGGTCAGGGAGGCGCTCGCGGGCCAAGGGTTCGGCATCCTGTCCGAGATCGACGTGCAGGCGGTCATGCAGGAGAAGCTCGGCGAGGACATCGGCACGTACCGGATCCTCGGCGCCTGCAACCCCAACCTCGCCCGTCGGGCGATCGCTGCCGACCCGGACATCGGCGCGCTGCTGCCGTGCAACGTGCTGGTCCGGGCCAACCCGGCCGGCGGCATCGACGTCGCGGCGGCCGACCCTGGGGCCATGCTGGCGCTCGCGGCCGGCGACCTCGAGGAGGTCGGTGCGCAAGCCCGTGAGAGGATCGTCGCGGCCCTCGATCAGCTCCGGACGACGTCGGCGTAGGGCACGCTGCCCTGGGCCGGGCAGCCCGGCAGCCCGGCAGCCCGTCGGGCGCGAGCGGCGGTGCGAGATGCACGCCCCGCCGGCCGCGAGCGGTGACGGCGGGAGGCGTCTGCGTCGCCGTGCGCCAGTGGTGGCATCCCGAGGCTGTCCGGTCGTGGCCATCTGACCCGGAGCTACCTTGAGGGTCCGTCAGTCCTGCCTCGCGAGCGCGCCGCCGACCGTCCGGTCCGCGGTGTGGTCGCGCCCGAACGAGCGGCCGCCGAACGTGCGAACCTCCCGATCCGTGCGTGTGCTGATCGCCCTCGCGCTCACCGCGTCGCTCCTGCCGGTGTCGATGTCGGCCGCCGCCGCAGCCACCACCTCGACGGCCTGCCCGAGCGACAACGTGCCCGCGACCGGGTTCTCCGACACGCGGACGTCCACGCACCGGCTGGCGATCGACTGCGCCCAGTGGTGGGGGATCGTCGAGGGCCGGTCCGCGACCAGCTTCGCGCCACGCCGGGACGTGACCCGCGGGCAGGCCGCCGCCATGGTCGCCCGGCTGTTGCGCACCACCGGGCACGAACCCTCGGACGTCGAGCCGGCCGGGTTCGAGGACACCGACGGGCACCGCTTCGAAGCGGACATCGATGCGCTCGCCTCGGTCGGGATCGTCACCGGGACCACCTCGACGACCTTCGAGCCGGACGAACCGGTGGAGCGCGGGCAGATGGCCTCGATCCTCACCCGCACCTTCGAGGGCGCCTACGGGATGTCGCTGCCGGACGGCGACGTCCCGTTCGACGACGTCAGCGCCGACAACGTCCACCGCAGCGCGATCGGTCGACTGGTCGCCTCGGGGATCACCACCGGCACCACTGCCACCACCTTCGCGCCGTTCCAGGACGTCACCCGCGAACAGATGGCGTCGTTCGTGACCCGCGCGGCGTCCGTGCTGCTCGTCGAGGGGGTGGCGGTCCTCCCCGAGCCGCGGCCGGCCGCCGACGACGCGTACGCCAGCCGCATGCGGGCCGCGTGGGTCCACCTGTTCGACGGGACGCTCAAGACCCGGTCGAGCATCCAGGCGCTGGTCGACGAACTGGCCGCCGCGGACGCCAACACCATCATCGCCCAGGTCGCCCGGCGACACGACGCCTACTACGACTCCGACGTGCTGCCCCGGACCCCGGATCCGACCGTCGCCCCCGGCTTCGACGTCCTCGACACGTTGATCGAGCTCGCTCACGCGCAAGGGCTCGAGGTACACGCCTGGTACGGCGTCGCCCCGACCGATCACCGCGTCTACGACGACCTGCCGGCCCCGGACGGCTGGATCCTGAGCGAGCACGGCCGCCACGCGCCGGAGGGCGATCGTTGGGTGACGCGCTCCCACAACGGGACCTGGTCGGAGTACCTCGACCCCGGCGTACCGGAGGTCCAAGAGCACGTCGCCGAGGTGGTCGCCGAGCTCGTGGAGCGCTATCCGGTCGACGGCATCCACCTCGACTACGTGCGCTACCAGGCGGCCGATCGCGGCTACAACCCCCGCGCCCTGGCGGCCTACCGCGCCGACACGGGCGAGAGCGGCACCCCTGGTCCCGGCAACGCCACCTGGACCGCCTGGCGCCGTGACCAGACCCGGCAGATCATCCTCGATGCCCGCGACGCGATCGACGCCAGTGGCCGCGACGTGACGCTGTCGGCCGCGGTGATCAGCTGGCAGGACGGCCCCGTCGGCGCGGACCGCGCCGGGTTCCGGCAGACCGCGCCCTACACCCGCACGCTCCAGGACTGGGACCGGTGGGTGCGTGAGGGCTCGCTGGACGTCGTGATGCCGATGAACTACTTCCGGGCCCACATCCCCGAGCAGGCCCGTTGGTTCGACCAGTGGATCGCCTACGAACGCGCGCTGGCCTCCGAAGGGGACGCCGAGGTGGTGCCGGGGCCCGGTGGCTACCTCAACCGGCCCGACAACGCCTACGCGCAGATGCGGGCGGCGATGGGCGTCGACGGGGCGGCGATGTACTCCTACCAGCAGCCGACCGAGGATCACTCGCGTGACATCTGGGACCGGCTGGCGCGGACGCGGTGGGCCTACCACCCGGTGAGGTGATGCCGCGGCCCGAGGCGTGACAAGGTGACGTCGGCCGTGTTGCTTCCGGCCGCTGCGGGTGGGAGCATCGCCCGCTCGTCCCGCACCCCGCCGCGAGGACCTCCCGATGTCTGCATCCACCGCCCCGATCGTGCCCAGCGACGAGGTCGCGACCGCGCTCGCTGAGGGCCGGCCGGTCGTCGCCCTCGAATCGACCATCATCGCCCACGGGCTGCCGCGTCCACGCAACCTGACGGTGGCGACCGAGCTCGAGACGATGCTGCGCGAGCAGGGTGTGACCCCGGCGACGATCGCGGTGCTGGATGGCCACGCGCACGTCGGGCTGACCGACGCCCAGCTCGAGCGCATCGCCGCCGATGACGAGGTCGTCAAGGCCTCCGTCCGGGACCTGCCGTACATCCTGGCGCAGGGTGGGTCCGCCGCCACCACGGTCGCTTCGACCGCGCTGCTCGCCGATCGGGCGGGGATCGAGGTGTTCGCCACCGGCGGGCTCGGCGGCGTCCATCGCGAGGCGACCCGCACCTTCGATGAGTCGGCTGACCTGCAGGTGCTCAGCGCGACCCCCATCGTCGTCGTCGCCGCCGGTGTGAAGTCGATCCTGGACGTCCCTGCGACGTTGGAGCGGCTCGAGACCCTCGGCATCACCGTGCTGGGCTACCGCACCGATCGGTTCCCCGGCTTCTACGTCACCGACTCGGGGCAGCCGATCGACTGGCGGGTCGAGCAGCCCGAGGACGTCGCTGCGGTGCTCGCCGAGGCCCGGGCGCTCGACCTGCGAGGCGCGGTGCTCGTCGCCAACCCGGTGGATCCGGGCGAGCAGCTCGACCCGGAGCTGCACGACCGGGTCCTGGCCGAGAGCCTCGAAGCCGCCGAAGCGCAGGGCTTGCGCGGCAAGGACGTCACGCCGTTCCTGCTCGATCACATCCAGCGGGTCACCGGCGGCGCCAGCCTGGACGCCAACATCGCCGCCGTCAGCGGCAACGTCGACGTCGCCGGCCAGATCGCCACCGCCGCGGCTCGGCGACGGCCGTGAGCGCCACCTCGTCGGCTGGCAGCGACCCGGACGCGACGGATGCGGCGGCGGGTGGGGCGTCCGTGGGAGCGTGGGGGGACCGGCCCGCTCGCGTGCTCGTCGTCGGTGACCTCATCGATGACCTGGTCGTGCAGCCCGGGGGTCCCATCGCGTACGCGACCGACACCCCATCGCGTATCACCCCGACCCTGGGGGGCTCCGCGGCGAACCAGGCCACGTGGCTGGCGGCGGCCGGCGCGCGAGCGCGGTTGGTCGCCCGCGTCGGCGCGGCGGACGTCGACCGGCACACCCGGGCGTTGTACGCCGCCGGCGTCGAGCCGTGGCTGATCGCCGACCCGGACCGTGCGACGGGCACGATCGTGATCCTGCTGGACGAGACCGGTGAACGTTCGATGTTCACCGACCGGGGAGCGAACCTCGGGCTCTGCGTCGAGGATCTGCCCGATGGCGTCCTCGACGACGTCGACGCGCTCCACCTCACCGGCTACAGCCTGTTCGACGACGAGGTCCGCGCCGCGGTGCTCGACCTGGTCGAACGCGCGCGGAGCCGCGAGGTCCCGATCACGATCGACCCGAGTTCCACCGGGTTCCTGCGCTCGGTCGGCGCGGCCACCTTCCTCGGATGGATCGGCGAGGTGGCGGCGCTGTTGCCCAACGCTGACGAGGCCAAGCTGTTGTCCGGCGACGCCGACCCGCACGACGCCGCCCGGACGCTGCTGGCCCACGCCCCGCTGGTCGCCGTCACGTGCGGGTCCGCCGGCGCCGTGGTCGCCACCCGTGATGCCGACCCGGTGCAGGTCCCCGCTCCGGACGTCGAGGTGGTGGACACCACCGGTGCCGGCGACGCGTTCACCGGTGCGTTCCTCGCGGCGTGGCTCACGGGTGCGGACGCGGTCCAATCCACCGAAGCCGGTGTCGCGGCGGGTGCCCGAGCGGTGGCGGTGACCGGGGGACGACCCGGGCCGTGAGCGGCGGTGAGGCGGCCGCCGCCGGTGACCTGGTCGGGGCTCGTGACCGTCGGTTCGGGTGCGGTGCGGCTCCGGCCGACGGCTTCAGACGCTGTGCCGCGCCACGATCGCGGCGGCGTGGTTGTGGACCTCGGATCGGGCGACCGGATCGCGGTTCGCGACGGCGACGTTGAGCGCGTCGATGACCGCCAGGTGAGCGAGTCGGCCGGCGCTGGCGCCGGAGCGGTAGTGGGTCTCGTGCGCAGCGACGACCAGTGTCGTCGCCGCGACCGCCGCGATCGGTGAGTGCTGGTACGAGGTCAGCGCGATCGTGTGGGCGCCCTGCTCCTTCGCTCGTTCCAAGGCGTCGATCGTCGCCCGGGTCGAGCCTGAGTGGGAGATCCCGACCGCGACGCATGCGCCGTGGAGCCCGAGCGTGGAGATCTCCATCTGGATGGCGTCGACGAGCGATGAGGCGTCGGTGCCGTACTGCTGGAACTGGAAGGCGGCATCGATCGCGACCGGCGCGGAGGTGCCCACCCCGAAGAACCGGACGTGGTCGGCGGCGGCGATGGCTTCCGTCGCGGTGGTGAAAGCGGCCAGGTCCAGGACCGCGAGGGTGTCGCTGAGGGTGCCAGCCTCGGCCTCGAACACCTTACGGGCGATGTCGGCTGGCAGGTCGTCCGGGGTGACATCGTCGCGGACCCCCGCTGATGTCGGGGCGGTTTCCGCCGCCAGCACCAGCTTGAACTGGGCGAAGCCGGTGAAGCCGAGGGTCTGGCACATCCGCACCACCGTCGCGGTCGAGGTGCCCGC
>SKNP01000460.1 GCA_007120485.1 Nitriliruptoraceae bacterium | reverse complement strand
TCCAGGTCCAGGACCGGCGACCAGTTGACCAGGTACTGCAGGTCGTAGCCGAGCTTGTACTCCGGGTCGGTGTGGTAGCGACCGTGGATCTGGGCCAGGCCGGTGAGGCCCGGCGGAAGCTCGTGCCGGCGCGCGTAGCCGGGGATCCGCTCGGTGAACCCGGCGGTCAGCTCGGGACGTTCCGGCCGCGGACCGACCAGCGACATCTCACCCTTGAGCACGTTCCACAGCTGCGGGAGCTCGTCCATCCGCGCGGCACGGATCCACCCACAGCCGCGGAGCACCCGCGGGTCGGCGACGTCGGCCAGCCGAGCCCCCCGCCCGTCCTCCTCCGCGTCGAGCCCCATCGTGCGGAACTTCACCATCTGGAATGGCTCACCCAGCGCTCCGACCCGCTCCTGGCGGTAGAGCAGGGGCCGACCCGCGACGACGAGTTGGTACAACGCCACCACCGCGACCAACGGCAACGCCACCGGGCTGATCGCGACCAGCATCACCAGGTCGAAGAACCGCTTGAACCGCGATCGCGACCGCGGCATCGTCTGCGCCCGCAACACGACGAACGGCAGCCCGCCGACCTCGCGGACCCGCTGGAGCCCGAACAGGGTCTCGCGCGCGGTCACCCGCAGCAGCATCGACACACCGTGCCGATCGAGCACCTCGACCTGCCGGGGATAGAGGTCCTCCACCCAGCCACCCGTCACGATCACCACATCGGTGGCGCCGGCCTCCTCGACCGCCCCAAGCAGATCGTCGGGCTCGTCGTGCTCAGCGACCACCACGGCGCGGCGCGTGTCCATGGCCAGGTGGGACCGGGCGGTCTCCAGGTCGTCCACGTTGCCGGCGAGCACCACACGCGGCGGCCCTTCCCGCCGGTTGCGCAACTGCAGGGCCAGCCAACGGTTCAGCGACACGGCGATCGCGCCCAGGATGATCAACACCACGAGGTTGGTGATGGGGAACGGCAGCGCCCGGCTGGTCGTCAACCCGACCTCCCGCGCCAGCCCGGTCGCCGAGAGGTTCAGCAGTGCGATCAACCCGCCGGCCGCGAGGGTCTGGCGTGCCGCCCGCGGCAGCGGTGACGGCGCGCCGAGCCTCGGCTCGCGTTCGTACAACCCGCCGAAGTACATGCTGGCCAGGAAGATGACCGACGCGATCGCGAAGGACACGAGGTACGTCGGCACCGGGTAGGTCGGCCAGTCGGTCCCGAACCGCACGAGCATCGTGCCGAGCATCACGACCCACAACGCGAGCAGGTCGGCCACCATCACCAGCCGGAAGCCTCGCCGGTTCAACCGACCCAGCAGCGACCGGGGCTGCTCCCCCACCGCGGTCGTCGTCGCCTGCCCGTCACCGTCCGTCGAGGTGGTCGCGTCCGCCGGCTGGTCGCCCTCGGACGTCGCGGTGGCCTGCTCGGCGGCGGTGACGGTCCGGACGGGACCGTCCGCTCCGGGTCCGGTCACCACACCCGCCGCATCGTGGGCAGGCTCGTGCTCCGGCACGTCGCTGGACGACGGACCGGAACGCGGTGGCTCGCGTTCGGACATCGGTGGTGGCTCCAGGCCGGCGCCAGGGGCTCGTGGCTCTCCGGCGGGCGCGACGGGACATGGCGTTGCCCCGAGGATCACCACAGGGTAACGCTCCGCCGCCGACGCCCGGGGAGCAGGCGACGGCGGGCGTCCGCGTCAGTCGCCGTTCGACCCGTCACCGTCCGAGCCGTCACCGTCCGAGCCGTCACCGTTCGAGCCGTCACCGTTCGAGCCGCTGCTCGATCCGTTCGCGTCGCCGTCGGCATCCGGGTCGTCCGTGCCGTTCGACCTGTCCGCATCAACCTCGGCGTCCGCGTCACCGCCGCTGCCGTCCGGATCGTCCGCATCGTCCCCCTCGACCACCTCGCCGTCGTCGATGCCGTCCGCGTCATCGGCGTCATCGTCAGCGTCGGCGTCGGGGTCCTCCGCGGTCGTCGCTTCGTCGTCGGGCAGGGCCACGACCCCATCCTCGACCAGCATCGCGGCGGCACGCATCACCACCGACGCGACGGCGCCACGGTTGACCGCCGCATCCGGCCGGTACTGCAGGCCACCGGTGCCGGTGACGATGCCGGCGGTGGCCAGCCGGTCGATGTCGGTCTCGTGCGTCGAGGTGTTGTCGTCGGTGAAGGTGTCACGGCCGCGGGGCAGAGCGTCACCGGTGATGTACTCGATGGCGCGAGCGAGCAGGGCGGCGGTCTGGCCGCGGGTGACGGTCTCGTCCGGCGCGAAGGTGGTCGCGGTCCGTCCGGCGATGACCCCGGCGGACGACAGTCGCGCGATGGCGTCGGCATGGACGCCGTCGGCGCCGACGTCGGTGAACGGTAGGTCGGCCGACTCCGGGAGCTCGTTCCCGCTGCCACGCGAGGACAGGTCATCGATCCACCGGGCCAGGAACGACGCGTACTGCGCCCTGGTGAGCCGGTCCCCAGGGGCATAGGTCGTCGGGGTCACGCCCGTGGTCAAGCTCCAGCCGCTCAGGCAGGTGATCGACTCCGCGTGCGTGGTGCCAGGGACGTCATCGAACGTCGTGGCTGCCAGCATGACCTGATCGGTGCAGGCCTCGGCCAGGCTGCGCGGCTCGCCCGGCTGCGGCACGTAGACCCAGAGCCCGTCCGCGACCGCCCGGCCGGTCTCGCTCGGTCGGTTGCGGATGCTGCCCTCCACGACCATCGTCGTGGACCCACCACCGTCGAGGTTGACGGCGTCGCGGGCGCCCAAGGCGATCATGGTGTCGGCGAGCTCGCCCATCGTCATGCCGTCGGACCAGCCCCGGCGTCGGCCGTCGACGGTGACGAGCAGGATCTCCCCGTCGCCGGTGCGGCCGATCGCGGTCCGAGGCTGTCTGGCGACGTGGCTGTCACCGAACGCCGCGAAGCTGGTCCACTCCGAGGCCGGCCGGCGTTGCCCGCTGCGGACCAGCAGCTGCCCGCCGGCGACGCCGCTGTCGAGGTCGTCCCACATGCCGGGGTCGGTGCCTTCGGGAGCGATCGTGGTCGAGATCTCGAACGGTTCGTTGACGACCGCGCCGGCGAGGTGCTCGGCCCGCTCGCCGTAGCCGACCAGCAGGTGCTGGCCCTCCGGCACGTTGACCGTCGTCGGGTTGGTCACGTCACGGGCGTGGGCGACGACCCCTTCGGTCGTGCCTTGCGAGCGCAGGTCCATCCCGTCGAGCGTGACGATCGTGCTGCCCCCACGGATGTCGACCGCGGTCCCGAACGCGTCGCTGTAGAGGATGAGTTCGCCGTCCGGTCGCCGCTCCGACGCCGGGGCGAGGACCTGATGGCTCTCCGGCCACGGCTGGCGGTTGAGCTCGTCGATCCGTGCCACCGGCCCCTCGAAGAACGGTCGGTCCAGTTCGTGGGTGACCCGGATCCGGTCCATCACCATCGGTCCATCGGACGGCCAGCCGACCATCCCCCGACCGGTCGGGTTGCCGCTGCGGTTGACCGCCTGCCCCTGGAGCAGCTGTCCGTCCTGGACGAACAGGCCGTTGGGCGCGCCCCAGGGGGGGCGGGGCAGGAAGTAGCCACCGTTGATCCCGGCGACGGCGCCTCGCCGCGACTCCCGCCGCGACATCGACAGCATGCTCTCGGTGCCGGCGACCCGGCCCTGGGCGATCCGGGACCGGACGTCGGCGTGTGGGTCGTCCTCGGGCAGGCGGATGACGTCCCCGCGGGCCACGGCACCACCCGACAACCGCGCGGTGATCCGCTCCGTGGTGACCTCTCCGAGCAGACGCTGCCGGTTCGAGGTGCTCACGTCCGTCGCGTCAGCCGGCGCGGCGGGGACCAGCGTCAGCGCGAGCACCAACGCCAGCGTCAACGCCGCCAGCTGACCCAGACGCCCGCCCGTCATGCTGGATCGGCGCTGCGCCGCCGCTGCCCGTGCCACCTCCGAGACCACCGTGGTTCCCCGTTCGTCCCTCGGCACCTGAGGCGGATCCCCGGGCGCTACCAACCGCGCGACGCTACCCCTGCGCCCCGCCGCAACCCCGCTGCTGCCGCTTGCGACGCGGCCAGCGCGCGACCCCGCCGCACGACGCGTCGATGGACGCACGAGCGCAAGGCCAGGGAACTCACGCCGCCCCCGGACGTTCCCCCTCGGCGGCCGACCCGACCGCCGACCCGACCGCCGACCCGACCGCCGACCCGGCCGCCGACCCGGTCGCCGACCCGGTCGCCGCCAGGTCCAGCGTTACCCTCCACACGCGGCGAGGTGGGGCGGTCCGCGCCGCTGCCACGCCCGGCACCGACCCCGAGCCACCGTGAGGGAGGGCACGTGACCACGGGCACCTCCCCGCGACCTGCCGACGACGGCGGGGACGTCGCGTCCGCCGGTCGGACGGCCGGCGCCGCTGCGACGCACGGCACGGGCACCACGGATGCCAGCGGGGCACCGACCCGGGCCGACCTACCGGCATGGCTGGGCTGGACGCTCGTCGCCCTGATCACCGTCGGGGTGCTGGCCACCTGGGCGCCGAGCCTGACCGCCGCGCTCGGCGACAACCACGAGGGCCGGATCCTCGCCCGACACGCGCTCAACGTGGCCAACGCCCAGGCCGACGGGCTGGCGGCCAGCGGCTGGTTGAGCGACTGGAGCCCGTACGTCGGCGACGACGGCGAGCAGACCAGCTACGCCCATCACCCCCCGCTACTGAACCTGGGCTACTACCTGGCCGGCCAGGTGCTGCCGATCCCGCTGGACGTGGCGATGCGGGCCTTCGCCTACACGATCGGGGTGGCCATGCTGCCGCTCGGCGCGGCGGTGCTGCGCCGCCTGGAGGTGCGCTGGGCTCCCACCCTGCTGGCGACCGTCGCCGTGGCCATCACCCCGCTGTTCTGGACCTACGCACGGCTGCACGGCAACGTCACGCTGCTGCTGCTGATGGTCCTGGCGGTCGTACGGGTGGCAGAGCCGCGCCGGATCGGCCGCGGCGAGCTGGCGGCCGCCGCGGTCGCGTCGGTCGTGGCCATCGTCGCCGGGTACCTGGGGATGGCGACCGCCGCGCTGCTCGGGCTGTGGCTGTTGAAGAAGCGCGGGCTGGACGCGGTGACGATCACGATCGGCATCGCGATGGCGGTCGGCGCCGCGATCAGCCTGGGGTACGTGATCGGCACGACCGGCGCCGACCGGGTCGGGGAACAGGTGCAGATGCGCACCGGCGGCGGGGACTTCACCGTCGCGGAGTTCGTCGAACGCATCGCCGAGTGGGCCACGACGTTGCTGCCGTGGTGGTGGCGGTGGCTGCTGCTGCCGGCCGCGCTGGTCGCCGGCGTGCTCCACCGCCCCACCCGGGCGCTGACCATCATCGGCGTGCTGGTCACGGTCGGCTACGTCGTCGGGCTGCCCAACGGCTCGTTCATCCACGACTACTGGATCTTCCCGGTGCTCCTGCCGGCGTGGATGGGGGTGGCCGCCCTCGGGTCGTTCGCCGCGGCCCGGTGGCCGGCGGCCGAACGCCTGGCCGGCGTGGGCGCGGTCGCGGTGCTGCTCGTGCTGGGGGCCTGGCACGGGCTCGGCCACGACGTGCCCGCGCGGCAGTTCAGCGGGCC
>SKNP01000185.1 GCA_007120485.1 Nitriliruptoraceae bacterium | reverse complement strand
GCTCGGCGGGCTCGCCGACGGCACCGATGAGCTGGCCGACGGTGGCCGTGAGCTGGCCGGCGGTGCGGACGGGCTCGCCGACGGGGTCGGTGGGCTGGCCGGCGGCGCTGAGGAGCTGGCCGGCGGCACCCGCGAACTGGACGGCGCCGCCGATGAACTGGCGGACGGCACCGGCGAGCTCGCGGAGGGCACGGACGAGCTGGCCGATGGCGCCACCGAACTCCCCGACGCGCTGGACGACGCGGTCGGCATCGCGGATCGGCGGGGGCAGCGCACCGCGGCGACGCAGGCCGTGCTCGACGAGGGCAACCGGCTCGCGGAGATCGAGGTCGGCGACGCGGTGTTCGCGACCACGCAGCTGGTGCACGACGGGGACGATCCGCTGCCGATGAGCCTGCTGATCGCCGGCGGGGTCGCGGCGGCCATCGCGCTGCTCACCGCGGGGACCTGGTGGTGGCGGCGGACCGGAGGGGTCGGATGAGCCAGGCAGTGCCCGGACCGCACGACGTCGGGGCCCGGCGCACCCGCGCCGAGCAACGGGAGGTGACCCGCCAGCGGATCCTGGACGCGGCGACCGATGCCTTCACCGAGCACGGGTTCGACGGCGCGTCGATCGACGACATCACCGCCCGGGCCGGGTTCAGCCGTGGCGCGTTCTACTCCAACTTCGATGACAAGACCGACCTGCTCGTCCAGCTCGCGCACAGCCGGGTCGATGCGTTCACCGAGCAGGAACTCCCGGACGTCCTCGAGCTACCGCTCGAGGAGCGGCCTCGCGCGGTCGCGAGCTGGCTGGTCCGCCAGGAGCCACCGATCGAGATGCTCCTCGCGGTCGAGCTCGCCCGGCTGCGGGACGAGGACGACGAGGTGGAAGCCTCCCTCACCCACCTGCTCGAAGGCCTCATCAGCGCGGTCGATGACCTGGTGGGGCTCCAGGGCTCCGGGTTGGCGCAGCTGCCGCCCGAGGAGCGGCGCGAGCGCGTGCTCGCGCTGGTCGCCGGGGTCACCGGCGCGAACCTCCTGCGTCACCTCGGGTTGGACGTCGGCCCGCGCACGGTCGAGCTGGTCCTCTCCGGCATCCTGGCCCCGGGTGCTGCCGACCCTGCTGCTGCCGACCCGGGTGCGTCCGACCCGGGTGCTGTCGCGTCGGGAGGTCGGTCGTGACGCGACTGCTCGACGCGATCGCTCGTGCGGCGACGCGGATCCCGTCGCTGACCCTGGCGTTGCTGGCCGTGATCACGGTCGTCCTCGCCGGTGCGGCCACGACCCTGGAGGTCGACACCGGGCTGGAAGGCTTCGCCCCTGAAGGCGGCGCGGCCGCGACCCTCGACGAGATCGAGGAGCGGTTCAGCACCACCACGACGGTGCAGGTCCTCGTCGACGACGGGCCGGGTGGCAACGTCCTCGACCAGGACACCCTCGCCGACGCGGTCGAGCTGAAGGACCGGCTGGTCGCCGATCCCGACATCGCCCCCGTGCTGGCCGACGACGATCCGGACGACCCGTCGGTGGTCCCCTTCGCCGTGGCGATCGAAGCGGCCTTCGACGGCAGCGACGACGAACTTGGTGAGATGGATCAGGCCAGCTTCGAGTCGTTGGCGACCGCGGTGCTCGACGACGGTGGCGACGACGCCACGGGCCTGTTCTCCGACGATCTGGAGACCGATCCGCCCCGGGCGCGCAGCGGGCTGGTGGTGGTCGACCTGGACGCCAGCGCGCCGTCGGATGAACGTGCCGAGGCAGCACGCGCGGTCCAGCGGATCGTCGACGAGACGCCGGTCGGCGAGGCCCGCCGGTCGGTGCTCTCGGCCACCGCGATCGAGGACGGCGTCGAGGAGTCGCTGGAGCGCGAGACGCCGATCCTGCTGTCGGTGTCGCTGCTGCTGGTCGTGATCGTGTTGACGCTGCTGTTCCGCTCGGTCGTGGACGTCGTCGTCGGGCTGACCGGCCTGCTGGTCAGCATCGTGTGGATGGTCGGGATCTCCGCGCTGCTCGGGCCCGGCAACCTCGGCCTGACCGGCCCGTTCAACCAGATCTCGATCGCGGTGCCGGTGCTGCTGGTCGGGCTCGGTATCGACTACTCGGTGCACCTGACGACCCGCTACCGCGAACAGCGACGCCGAGGCGACGACGCCGTCATGGCCAGCCGCATCGCGCTCGGCACCGTCGGGGTCGCCCTGACGTTGGCGACCGCGGCCAGCGTGGCCGGGTTCCTGGCCAACATGGTCACCCCCTTGCCGCCGATCCGGGACTTCGGGATCTTCTCGGCGATCGGCATCGTCGCCGCGTTCGTGGTGCTCGGGACGGCCGTGCCGGCGTCACGCACGCTGATCGACCATCGCAAGGACCGCCGCGCTGCCGAGGCGGCCATCGCGGAGGCGTCCCCGCAGGACGGTGACGTCGCGCCACCGCAGGACGGCGAGGGCGTGCCCCCGCGGCCGGGAGGCGATGGCGTGCCACCGCAGGCCGATGACGTCGCGCCCCCGCAGGACGGCGAGGTGCAGGCGCCGGAGCCGTCGGGGTCCCCGACGCCGTCCAACGGGGACCCGCTGGCGGACGACCGCGATGCGGGCGTGACGCTCGAGGTACCGCTGTCGGCGTTCCAGCCACTGGCGCCCGCCGAGACGGCCCCGCTCGACGATCCGGCAGGGGGCGAGCCGTCACCGGCGGGGTCCGATGGTGGGAACGGGCGCGAGCCGGTGGCCGCGACCTCGAACGGAGCGACCGACGTCGAACGGCCGCCGGCGAGGTGGTCGACGGCCCTGACCTCCTTGGCGACCCGACGACCGCTGCTGGCGATCGGCGCGACCGTGCTCGCGCTCGCGCTGGGAGCCATCGCGGCGACCGGGCTGTCCACGGAGTTCGACGAGCGGGACTTCCTGCCGGAGGGCGAGCCGGTCCTGCTCACCCTCGACCGCCTCGACGAGCAGTTCGGCGGCGACGTCGGCGAGCAGACGTTCGTCCTGGTGGACGGTGATGCGTCCGACCGGGACGTGCTGGAGGCCATCGCCGAGCTGCCGGACCGGCTCGTCGACGTCGATGACGTCCGCATCAACGACGGCGATGCGGAGGTCACCTCCCCGGTGACCCTGCGCGACCGCATCGCTGCGGGTGGGGAAGGGGTCCGCGAACGGCTCGCCGACGACCTCGAGACCTGGCAGGACCCGGAGGCGGCTGCCGCCGACATCGACCTGCCCGACGAGCTGGATACCGACGCGTTCGAGGACGAACTGGACGACAGCGTCGAACTCCCCGATGACCTCGAGGAAGCGCTCGGAGGCCGGCTCGCGGACGGACGGTCCGCGCTGGCGGCGCTGGTGGCGACGTCCGATCCCGACGAGCTCGAGGCCGACATCCGTGACCAGCTGGCGGAGGACCTCGCCGAGGACCGACCGGACGACCTCGACGACCAGACGTTGGACGAGCTCGCCGCACGCCCCGCGGAGGAGCTCACGCTGGCGCGGCTCGAGGAAGCCGGCTACCCGATGGAGGACCTCGGCGAGGACGAGCTCGACCAACTCGAACAGCTCGAGGCACTGGAGCAGTCCGGCCCGGTCGACTCGACGGACGGCCAGGTGCTCGCTGCCCACCTGGAGGTGCTGCAGGACGAGGTCCCCGACGAGGCCGCCGGGGTCATCGACGAGGATGGGCTGCTGGTGTCGGTCTCGACCCTCGGTGGGCAGGACGGCGCGGAGCGGCTGACGTCGACGATCGCCCGGATCGCTGAGCCGGTGGAGGCAGCCGGTGGCGATGTCACGGTGGTCAGCGAACCGGTCGTCAACCAGGAGATCATCGACGAGATGTCCGCCGCCCAGCTCATCGCGATCGCGATCAGCCTCGCCGCGGCGGCGGCGCTGCTGGTCATCGCCACCTGGTTCAGCTCCCGGGCGGTCGGTCTGGGCCTGATCGGGATCGTGCCGAGCCTGGTCGCTCTGGTCCTCGTGCTCGGCGCGATGCGGGGGCTGGGGCTCGCCTTCAACGCGTTGACGGCGACCGTCGCCTCGATCGCGGTCGGGATCGGGGTGCCGTACGGCATCCACCTGACCAACCGCTTCCGGGAAGGGATCAGCACGTTCGGTGACCCCGACCGGGCCGTCCGCGAGGCGTTGACCAACACCGGCCCGGCGCTGGTCGGTTCGGCGATGACGACCGGGCTGGCCTTCGCGGTGCTGATGCTGTCCACGTCGACACCGCTGCAGCAGTTCGGCATCGTCAGCACGCTGATGATCGGCCTCGCCCTCCTCGGTTGCTTGTTCGTCCAGCCGTCCTTGCTGGTGCTGTGGGGGCGGCGACTGGTGATCTCCGGCGGCCCGCGTCGCCGCCGTGGCACCCGGTCGAACCAGGACGACGGCCCCTCGACCGGGGCCGACGGCCGGGGCGAGGTCACCGTCCCAGCAGCGACCCGGAGCTAGGGTCGCGCCGGCGTGACCGGCTCCGCCGAGCCGCGCGCACCGGAGGTCGAAGGTGGGCAACGAGGGGACCGAACTGGGCGGCTCCATCCTGCCGCCGGGACCAGGGACCGACCTGCTCACGGTGGCCGTCGATGGTCCGGTGGCGACCATCATCCTGGATCGGCCGGACGTCCTGAACGCGTTGTCGGTCGAACTGCTCGACGATCTGGTCACGGCCGTCGCCGAGGTCGACGCGCTGCCGGCGGTGCGTGTGATCGTGCTGCGAGGTGCCGGCCGGACGTTCTCCGCCGGAGCGGACCTGGCCACCGTCTCCCGGTTGCTGGCGGACGATGCCTCCGCGCGGGACGCTGCCGACGCCGGCAACCGGGCGGCCAGTGCCATCGAGTCGGCACGGGCGGTCACGCTGGCCGCGATCCACGGCCGCTGTATCGGTGGTGCGGTGGTGCTGGCCTTGGCGTGCGACCTGCGGATCGCGTCAGATCGGGCCCGGTTCTCCATCCCCGAGATCGACCTCGGCATCCCGCTGGCCTGGGGCGGGATCCCGCGGATGCTCCGCGAGGTCGGCCCAGGGCTCACCCGCGATCTGGTGCTGACCGGTCGCGAGTTCGGCGCACAGGAAGCGCGGACCGCGGGGATCGTCTCACAGGTCGTGGCCAACGACGACCTCGATGCGGCGGTCGACGAGGTGGCCGGCGCGGTGGCCTCCAAGGCACCGCTGCCGGTCCGGGCCACCCTGGATGCGGTCGCCGCGTGCGCCGGGGTCGGGACCCCGGCTGGCTGGTCGGACGCGGACACGCTGCTCTCGGCGGTCCGCGATCCGCAGAGCCGCGCGGTCGCGGAGCAGGCGCTGACGGGCCTCACCGGCGACGGCGGCTGACGGGGGCGCCGTCGGCCACCGTCCCATCAGGTCGGCAGACGCTCACCGGTGACCACGAACGCGGTGTCCCGCGCGAGCGAGACACCGTAGTCCGCGATGCGCTCGTAGTGGCGGGCGGCAAGGCCCAGCGCCAACCGGGTCGCACCGTGGATCCGTGGGCTGTGGCTGGCCGCCTCCAGCAGCTGCAGCTGGAGGGCGTCGATCTCCTGGTCCCGCTCCTCGAGGTCGATCACCGCCAACGCGTCGCCCTGGTCCCACGCGTCCACACCAGCCTGGAACAGCGCAGCGGCGCGCT
>SKNP01000510.1 GCA_007120485.1 Nitriliruptoraceae bacterium | reverse complement strand
GTCCAGCGCTGGGGGAACAGCCTCGCCATCCGCATCCCGCGGGCGTACGCCCGCGACCTGGCCATCGACGAGGGGAGCGAGGTCGAGTTGAGCGTCGCTGGGCCGTCGCTCGTCGTCACGCCGTCGTCGACGCCGAGCCTGGACGTGCTCCTGGCCTCCATCACCGACGAGAACCTCCACGCCGCGATCGACACCGGCCCCGGCAAGGGCCGGGAGGCCTGGTGAGCGCCGCCGACGCCCCGGAGCGCGGCGACGCCGTGTGGCTCGACTTCGCGCCGAGGTCGGGTCACGAGCAGGATGGTCGTCGACCGGCCCTGATCCTCAGCCCGCGCTCGTACCACGCGCGCACCGGCCTGGCGCTCGTATGCCCCATCACGCGGCAGGTCAAGGGGTACCCATTCGAGGTGGCCCTGCCGGCAGGCTTCCCGGTCGACGGCGTGGTGCTCGCCGATCAGGTAAAGAGCGTGGACTGGGTGGCGCGGCGTTCGTCGTTCATCGCGCGGGCGCCCGACGACGTCGTGCGCTCGGTCGGCGGGCTGGTGGCGCGCCTGCTCCCCTGACGTCGGCATGGCGGCACCGCCCGCGGCCCTGGCGTGACCGGGCGTCATCCCCGCGAACGCCGCGGCGCCGCCGCACGCCGCCCACACCCCTTGCCGAACCGGGCGCCAGCCATGTGCACGCCGTCTACACGACGCTCGTATACACTACTCCCGTCCAAACGGCTGGGAGGCCCCATGCGGAACGTCACTTTCAGCGCAGACGAGCGCCTCATCGAAGCGGCGCGGAACCGGGCTCGCCGGGAGCGTACGACGCTCAACGAGGAGTTCCGGCGCTGGCTACAGGCGTACGCGCTGCGTGAGAACCAAGCCCGCACCGCGAGGGCGACGATCTCGGATCTCCAGGCAAGCCTGAGGACCGGCGGCCGGCGGTTCACGCGGGACGAGCTGAATGAGCGCTGACTTCCTCGACACGATCGTGTTCGTCAACCTGTTCGACGAGACGGATCCGCGGCAGCGCGGCATCGCGGTGGACATCGTCACGCAGGCCATCGACCGCGGCTCGGGTGCCATCAGCCACCAGGTGGCGCAGGAGGCGCTGAACGTCCTCACGCGCAAGCTGAACGCCACGCCCACCGCCGCTCGCCGCTTCCTCGACGACGTCCTCTCGCCCCTGTGGCGTCTGGGACCGAGTCCCGAACTCTTCGAGCGCGCCCTCGAGCTCCGCTCGCGCTACGCCTTCGGTTGGGACGACGCGCTCATCGTCGCATCCGCGCTCGCATGCGGCAGCGAGCGGCTCCTCAGCCAGGACCTGCAGCACGGCCAGCGAATCGGTCGCCTGCACATCGTGAACCCCTTCGCCGCCGGTTGACCCGCCCGGCGCGACGCGGCCATCCCACCCCCACGATTGCCTCTGCGCGACGCCACGCCCTCAGAGCGTCCCGCCACCCCCGACGTACGCCGCCAGGCGCTCCCCCGTGAGCGTCGACCGCGCGGCCTCCAGCTCGCGCGGCGTCCCCTCGAACACCCCCGGCAGCCGTCGTGCCCGGCGCCCGGGCCGAGGTCGAACACGTAGGTGACGTCGGTGAGAGCCGAACCGAGGTGCCGGATCATCTTCGTGCGCTGCGCCTCGCCGCCCGACAGCGTGCCGGACGGCCGCTCGAGCGAGAGGTAACCGAGGCCGATCTCGTCGCCGCATCGCGCATCTCGGCCGGGAGGTTCTTGACCGCCTCGCCGATGATCTCGATCCGTCGGATGACCGCGTCCTGCAGCCGTCGGCTCTCGCTGAACCGCCGGAAACCGACGCCCCCGCGTAGGTTCGCGCAAGCTCGATGCTCTCGAGGACGTGGGCCAGGCACAGCGCCGGGGTCGCGGTCCTATCCGAGATCCGGATCTCGTCCTGTAGGACGCAGTCACGGAGATGGGGGTGAAGCGCACGGTACGTCGTCGCCTCGACCTTCAGTCCCAAACTCGTCGCTCAGATCCTGCTCCAGCCCGATCAGGTCCAGAAGCGACGCACCTGGGGGAGCTCGACGAGGAGATCCAGATCGCTCGCCGCATCAGCCTCGCCCCGCGCGTACGAGCCGAACACACCCGTGCGCCGCGCGCCATGCAGGCGCAGGACGGGGAGAACCCGCTCCACGAGCGACAGCGCGGTGGTGGCCATGCCTGCTGGATTCGCTCCGTCAACCGGTCGGGATGCGTTCCCCCTCGCGCCCCACCTGCAACACCGCCATCGTGTGCCCGCCGCGCCGCCGACGCTGGCCGGTCTAGCCCTCCACGGGCACCAGGCCCCACGCACGCATGAGTATGCTCGACGGCTCCTCGGCCGTCCCGCCCGCCGTCCTCGCGAGCACGACGATGCCCTGCTCGCGCGCCTCGCGCTCGATCGTCGCGCTCATGCGTTCGTTGAACGTCAGGAACCGCGCCCAACCATCGACGACTCCCGGCAGGCGCTCGACGGCACGCCGCATCCCCGCGCGGGCCTCGTCCTGCTCCCAGATCCGCCGGCTCTCTGCTTCGTCGACCGCGAGACAGGCGATGCGGGACGGGTCGACCGCGGCCGCCAGGACGGACGGGTGCGTGATACCGCCGTCCACCAGCAGCGGCCGGTCACCGTAGCGCTCGGCGACGTCCCCAGCCACGAGGTCCAGGAACTCGGCGCTCGTGGCCCGGTTCAGGCCGTCGAACGTTTCCCACGACAACGAGAGCACCCACCGCAGGCCGTCACCGCGCTTGAACCAGGCGGTGCTCGCGGGATGCCGCGACGCCGAGTAGCGACTCATGTACCGCCCGTACACGTGCTCGTCCATGTCGTAGACGGGGACGCCCGTCCGTCGCGAGATGATCTGGCACACGGTGCTCTTGCCGGAGCACGCGCCGCCGATCACCCACCGGAGCCCGCGGGCGGATGCGAGCCTGAGGGCGGCCTCGCGGACGAGCGCACGGTCGACCTCGAACATGGGTGACATCCCTTCCGCCCCGCGGGTGGGCCACCGCCGGTTGGCCGCAACGCGAGCCGCGGTACGGCACCGGGCACGTACGCCTTCCGGCCACTACCCGTCGCGCTTCGCCGCGTCGCGCCGCAGCGTCTCGATCACGGCCCCCGCGACGGTCCCCACGGCGGCCCCGGCCAGCATGCCCATGACCAAGTTGCCGAGGAGGATTCCCAGCACCAGACCGAAGCCTGCACCTATGCCGATCAGGGCGCCCATGCCGGGGAGTGCGGCACGTCGTTTCGCAGGCGCTTCTCGATCGCTCATCTGTGTTCCCCTTCCTTTCCGGCCACGATGCCAGCGGTGCCGCCCGTCGCCGTGAGCGCACGCGCCAGCTCCACCACCCGCTCCGGTGCCACCAACCCAGGTCCATGCACCGCACCCGCAGCCAACAGGCCCGCAAGCTCGTTCGCATGCAGTTCGGGCGCCACCTGGAGCGCCAGGGCCAACACACCCGTGAGGTACGGCGGCCACTCGCTGTCGCCGCCCTCGACGTCGTAACGGTAGTGCCGCGGGTGGTGGTGGCCGGCCACGGTGCGGTGGTGGGCCGGAGCGTAGACGGTGACGTACCCGAGCGCGGCGTCGGAGGCCGCGCGGCGTGCCAACGCCTCGCCGACCGACACGCCGTCGGCGCGCCAGAAGGCAGCCTCCCCGGGCGAGACGCCGAACGCCTCCGGTCGGTCGCAGTCGCGCCACGGCGAACAGCCGAGCCCGCGGATCGCCAGTGGCGGATCGAGGTAGTCCAATGGGTAGACGCTCAGCAACACGAAGACGTCGCGCTCCATCGCGCGACGGATCGCAGCGTCGACCACGACGCGCTCCTCACCTCGGTACCCCGTCGACACGCTCAGCAGGCGAACCCGCTCGTTGGGCCGCAAGGTATCGTTCCGATCGACCACGTGGCCGATGGCCGCCGCGAGCCGCTCCGGCGTGAGTCGCGCGAAGTCGAGGGCGAAGTAGTGCAACGCAGCGTCCGGAGCGACGCCGACGGATCGCCCGACGAGCAGGCTGGCCATGGCGGGACCGTGCATGTCGAATGGCAGCCCGGAGAAGTCGTCGAGCTCCTCATAATGCACGACTCGATTGGCGTACTCCGCGTGATCGCGCCGGAGTTGGCCGTCGATGATCGCGACCGAGACGCCGCGTCCCGTCACACCCTGGGCGTGCAGTCCGCGAACACCGAGTCCCGGGTCCTTCGCGCGCTCGAGCCGCGCGCGCGGCACCATCACGACCAGCGCCACCCCGAGAAGGGCGACGAGGGCCGCGGATAGGAGCACCGCAGCCGCCTTGCGGGAGACACCGAACACACGCCAGCATTGATCGGCGCACGTGCCAGTGCCAGTGTCATCCGACCTCTGCGGGCTGAAGGGCCCGCGCGTCGACGCTCAGCTACGGCGGTCACGCGAACGGTTCCGCCGCGTGGTCGTAGCGGTGTTCGGCCTCAAGCCACGCGCGCTCTGGGAGCGATCAGTCAGTCTTCGCGCTCGAGTTCCCTGACCACGGGCGGCCGCTCGCGTGGCAGCCGGGCCACGTCGTCCAACGAGACGTCAGCGAGACTCGCACGATTGCCGGTCCACCGCTCGATGCGGGTCGCTAGACCGTCGAGCTGTTCGCGCCAACCGGGATCGTCGGCCGGCACATCCATGGGACGCACCAGGAACAGGTCGATGTCGCTCCGGGTGTCGCCATCCCCACGTGCCGCGAAGCCGAAGAGCGAGGCGTGGAACGGCCGGAGCGACCACGTCGCGAGTTCACCCCGGATGCGATCGACCAGGCGACGCCGCAACGTGATCAGCACCTCGAAGAACTCGCTGGCGAGGTGCTCGCCGTTCAAGAGGTACAGCAGCACCGCGCCGGCGCCGGCCTCGCGGGCTTCGACCACCCCGTGCTCGACGAGACGCCGAAGCGGTCCGTCACCCAGTCGAAGTGCTCGCTCCAGAGGAAGCGGTCGCGCGACACCCGTGCGCGTCGGGGGTCAGCGGACCTGCCTCCCACTCGGGACCGCTGCGCCACCCCGTTCCAGTCGTACGAGACTCGGCGCGACGGCCTCGTGTCGAACTCCTCGATGAGGTCGACGCGACCATTCGCCGGGCGCTCGAAGCACCCTTCAGCGGAGCCGCCGTCCCACGACTGCGTCCCGACATACCCGTACGTCGGCTCGCAATCACCGACGCCTGGCCGCGGCTCCCGAGGTCCGCTTCGTGGTCGACACCGTTTCCGGCACCAGTGCGGTCATACGGCGGCCGCAGCAGCTTCACGCGGTTCACGGAGACCTCAAACGGACTCGCGGCAAGACGAACCCCGAGCCGCATGGGCCGACGCGGCCCGGTCAGGCCAGTCCCTCATCGCCTCGCCGCTGCGCAAGGAGCCCGCGGACCTCCTGAGCGAGCTTCGGCAGATCTCGATGCACGACCGTCCATACCAGCTCGATGTCGACGCCCACGACGTAGGTTCGCGCAGGCTCGATGCTCTCGAGAACATAGGCCAGGTACAGCGACGGGTCGCGGTCCTTCACAGGATCCTCATCTCGTCCCGCAGGACACGGTCGCGGAGCTGAGGGTGGAGCGCCCGGTACGTCGTCGCCTCGACCTTCAGTCCCAACTCGTCGCTCAGATCCTGCTCCAGCCCGATCAGGTCCAGAAGCGACGC
>SKNP01000490.1 GCA_007120485.1 Nitriliruptoraceae bacterium | reverse complement strand
GGCCTGGGCGGTCGGATCGGCCAGCAAGCCTCGGACGTCGACGCGGGGATCGAGCAGCGCCGCGATCTCGGACTGTTCGCGGACGAACGCGTCCTCGTCCTCCAACGCGTACGGCGCCCAGACACGGTGCGCAGCGAGGAACGACGAGGTCAGCGCGATCGAGACCCAGGTCAACAGCCGCGGGTCGTCGGCGCGGTAGCGACGGCCGTCCGGCGCGACGCCGTGGACGTGGGGGTGGACGGCACGGACCCGTTGCGAGACCGCGAGCGCTTCCCGGGTGGAGCCGAACGTGGTGGTGGTCACGTAGCCGGAGGTGCGCTGCAACCGTCCCAGCGGATCGTCGCGGAACGCCGAGTGGTCGTGGACGCCGGCCATGGCCAGCGGATGCGCGACCTGGACCAGCAGCCCCCGGATCCCGCCGGCGATCGCGGCCGGCTCCGCGATGACCTGCCAGGACGCCGAGCCGGGGCCGGTGAGGCCCGGGTCCCCCACGTCCACGGTGGGATCGAACTGCGGCCCCCCGAACAGCCGACCCAGGACGCGGCGGACGGCGCTGCGGGCCAACGGCAGCCCGACCGCCTGCCGCCGAGGCGGGGGTGGATCGTCGTCGGTGTGCGAGGTCAGGGATGAGCTCATGCTGGCGGTTCGGTGCCCGTGCCGCTGAGGACGGCTCGGCGTCGTCGACGGCGCGTGGGGCGTGGTGTCACCCGCCGTAGCCCTCGTGGACGTCGTCCATCGTCGGGGCGGCATCGCCGACCAGATCGTCGAGGGACAGCTGGGCGGGGTCGGGCTGTCGGCGGACCGCCGGGGTCGCGTCGGGATCCTCCCCGGTGAGCGCGGTCCACCACCAGCGCAGCCCACGCGGCGCGGACGGCAGTCCCAGGGCTGCGAAGGGCACCTGGGTCCGACCGAGGAAGGTCAGCTCGGTCACGACCGCGTCGACGGTGTGCCGTACGTGCTCGTCGCGCAGGTAGTCGGCCCGCAGCAGGGCCAGCACCTCGGAGCGCTCATCGACCGCCGCGTACCGCGTCGCGGCGGAGGACCCGGACGCGGCCAGCCTCGAGCGGGCCTCGCGCCACAGCAGGCGCTGTCGCGCGAACCAGTCCCACGCGTAGGCGGGCGGTCCCGATCTGGCCACGTCGTGCTCCCGTGCCGGCCGTGCCAGCGTACGGCGACCGGCGGCGTTCGGTGGGTTCGGTCCCAGACCCCGACCGTCCGATGGTCATCGAGCGGACGGTGGGTGTCGTCCGGCCACCCGTCCGTGAGTCGCCATCGAGTGGGTTCCGGGGTAGGCCGGGTCCCCGTACGTTGCTCTCGCTCCCACCTACAGGAGATCGCAATGAACACGCGTAAGCCACTTGCCCTGATCGCCGCTACCGCCCTCGCCTTCGGCGCGGTCGCCTGTGACGACGACGCCGACCTCGAGACGGATGACGGCATCGACACCGAGACCGACGACGGTCTCGATGACGATGACGGTCTCGACGACGACGTCGACGACATGGACGATGACGTCGACGACGACATGGACGATGACGTCGACGACATGGACGACGACCTCGAGGACGACGAGGACGACCTGTAAGTCGGCGTCACCCGTCGCACCACGCAGCCCGCGCCTCCCGGCGCGGGCTGCGTCGCGTCGTGCGGTCTGGCGATGATCGTCACCGCCGACGGCGGCCGTCAGCCGGTGAGGCGCTGCAGCGCGGCGTTGAGGGTCGCGCTCGGCCGCATCACCTCGACGGTCTTGGAGCGGTCCGGCCAGTAGTACCCGCCGATGTCGACGGGCTCGCCCTGCACCGCGTTGAGTTCGTCGAGGATCGCCGCTTCGTTCTCGGCCAGTTCCTCGGCCAGCGGCGCGAACCGCTCGGCGACGCGTCCGTCGGTCGACTGTGCGGCCAGCTCCTGTGCCCAGTACAGGGCGAGGTAGAAGTGGCTGCCGCGGTTGTCGAGTTCACCGACCTTGCGTGATGGCGAGCGGCCGTCCTCCAGGAAGCGGGCCGTCGCGGCATCGAGCGTGTCGGCGAGGACCTGCGCCTCGTTGTTGTCGAAGCGCTCGGCGAGGTGCTCGAACGAGGCCGCCAACGCGAGGAACTCGCCGAGGGAGTCCCACCGCAGGTGGTTCTCCTCGAGCAGTTGCTGGACGTGCTTGGGAGCGGAACCGCCGGCACCGGTCTCGAACAGGCCACCACCGTTCATCAGCGGCACGATCGACAGCATCTTCGCGCTGGTCCCGACCTCGAGGATCGGGAACAGGTCGGTGAGGTAGTCGCGCAGGACGTTGCCGGTGACCGAGATCGTGTCCTGCCCGGCCTTGGCACGCTCCAGGGTGCGGCGGGTGGCTTCCGCCACGGGGAGCACGTCGAGTTCCAAGCCGTCGGTGTCGTGCTTGGGCAGCTCCTCGTCGAGCTTGGCGATCAGCTGCGCATCGTGCGGGCGGTCCCGGTCGAGCCAGAAGATCGCCGGGGTGTCGCTCGCCCGCGCCCGGTTGACGGCCAGCTTGATCCAGTCGCGGACCGCGTCGTCCTTGGTCTGGCACATCCGCCAGATGTCGCCCGCCTCGACCTCATGCTCGAGCAGGGTCTGGCCGGCCTGATCGACGACGCGCACCGTGCCGTCGGCCGGCGCCTCGAAGGTCTTGTCGTGGGAGCCGTACTCCTCGGCCTTACGCGCCATGAGCCCGACGTTGGGGACCGAGCCCATCGTGGTCGGGTCGAACGCGCCGTGCGTCCGGCAGAAGTCGATCGTCTCGCCGTACAGCGCCGCGTAGCTCGAGTCGGGGATGATCGCCTTGGCGTCCTCCTGCGCGTCGTCCGCGTTCCACATCTTCCCGGAGTCGCGGATCATCGGGGGCATGGACGCATCGATGATGATGTCGTTGGGGTTGTGCAGGTTGGTGATGCCCCGGTTGGAGTCGACGTAGGCCATCGGCGGCGCCTCGGCCAGTGCCCGGTCCAGGTCGGCGCGGATGGTCTGCTGTTCCTGGTCGGGAAGCTGTTCGATCGCCGACTCCAGGCTCGCCAGCCCGTCGTTGGGGCTGATCCCGAGCCGCGCGAACGTCTCCGCGTGCGCATCGAAGACCGGGGCGAACAGCGTCCGGACCGCGTGGCCGAAGATGATCGGGTCCGCGACCTTCATCATCGTGGCCTTCAGGTGGATCGAGAACAGCACGCCCTGCTCGCGCGCGTCCTCCGCCTGTCGTGCGAGGAAGTCCACCAGCGCGCGCTTGCGCATGACGGCGGCGTCGATGATCTCGCCGGCTTCGAGCGGCGTCGACCGCTTGAGCACGGTCACCTCGCCGGCCTGGTCGACGTGCTCGATCCGGACGTCGTCGGGGGCGTCGACGGTCACCGACGCCTCGGTCGAGCGGAAGTCGCCGTCGTCCATCGTGGCCACGTGCGACCGTGATCCGCTCGACCACTCACCCATGCGGTGGGGGTACTTGCGTGCGTAGCCCTTGACCGCAGCGGGAGCGCGACGGTCGGAGTTGCCTTCGCGCAGGACGGGGTTGACCGCGCTGCCCTTGACCGCGTCGTAGCGGGCGCGGGCGTCGTGGTCGGCATCGGTCGACGGCTCGTCGGGGTAGTCGGGGATCGCGTACCCGGCCGCCTGGAGCTCGCGGATGGCCGCCTTCATCTGCGGGATCGAGGCGCTGATGTTGGGCAGCTTGATGATGTTGGCTTCGGGCGTCTTGGCGAGGTCGCCGAGTTCCCCGAGCGCGTCATCGACCCGCTGCTCCTCGGTCAGGTGATCGGGGAACACCGCGAGGATGCGCCCGGCCAGCGAGATGTCACGGGTCACGACATCGACGCCGGCGGCGCCGGCGAAGGCATCGATGACGGGCAGCAGTGACTCGGTGGCCAGCGCCGGCGCTTCGTCGGTGTAGGTGTAGACGATCCTGCTCATCATCGCGGTGGGTCCCTCGTCGTAGGCGGTGCCGTCGCCCCCCAACGCTACTCGTTGCGGCCGTCGTGGAACGAAGCCGGCGGTCGGGCCGAACGGCAGCCCACCGGGTGATGCGAGCCGTCGACGACGCGTCCGGGTGAGGTGGCCGTGTTGCTGCCACCTCGCCCAGTTGGTTAGGCTTACCTAAGTTGCCATCCGGTGGTCGTGGACACGCCACGGTCAGGTTCGCGGATCGCCGTCGGCGACCACGACCCTCGCCGATGCGGATGCGTCCCGAACCCTGCCATCCCGTGAACGGAGAACCTGTGGACACGACCCGACGCTCCTGGCGCGCTGCCGTGGCTGCCGTCGCTGCCCTGGCGTTGCTGGCGACCGCCTGCGGGGTCGACGATGCCGACGAGGGCACCGACGACGTCGAGGAGGCCGCCGACGGTGCCGACGAGGGCGCCGACGACGACGCCGCGGCGACGGACGAACCGTTGACCGTCTACTCCGGTCGGAACGAGGAGCTGGTCGGCTCGGTGTTCGACGACTTCACCGAGGAGACCGGTATCGAGGTGGAGGTCCGCTACGGCGACACCGCGGAGCTCGCCGCCACGATCACCGAGGAGGGTGAGGCCAGTCCGGCGGACGTGTACTTCGCACAGGACGCCGGTGCCTTGGGGGCGCTGGAAGCACAGGATGGGCTCGCCACGTTGCCCGATGACATCCTCGATGATGTCGACGAGCTGTTCCGTTCCCGGGACGGCAACTGGACCGGGACGACCGGACGCGTGCGCGTGCTCGCCTACAACACCGACGAGCTCGACGAGGACGACGTCCCGGACTCGGTGTTCGACCTGACCGAGCCCGAGTGGGAGGGACGGGTCGGCTGGGCGCCGACCAACGGCTCCTTCCAGGCGTTCGTCACCGCACTACGGATCGAGGAGGGTGAGGACGTCGCCCGCGAGTGGCTCGAAGGCATGGTCGACAACGGTGCGCTCGAGTTCGAGAACAACACCGCAATCGTCGAGGGTGTGTCCCGCGGCGAGGTCGAGGTCGGCATCACCAACCACTACTACCTCTTCCGCTTCCTGGCGGAGGACCCCGACTTCAACGTCGACAACAAGTACCTGCCCGGCGACATCGGTGGGCTGGTGAACATCGCCGGGGTCGGCGTGCTCGAGACCAGCGATAAGCAGGAGGCCGCGTTCGAGCTGGTGCGCTACCTACTGGACGAGGACGTGCAGACCTACTTCGGGCAGGTCACCGATGAGCTCGAGTTCCCGGTGCGTGACGGCATCGATTCGCCCGAGCTGCCGACGCTGGAGGAGATCGACCCGCCGGACGTGGACCTGAGCAACCTCGAGGACCTCCAGGGCACGTTGGAGCTCCTGCGGGAGGTCGGTGCCCTGGCCTGAACGCGGACCTCCGGCGGGGGAGTGGCGTGCGTCAGGCCACCCTGAGATCGATCCCCCGCCGGGTACCGTCGGGCGACCCATGACCACACCGGCCCCACCTTCGAGCGACCAGCTCGAGCCGACCCTGCCGGTCGCCCCCGAACCGGGCGACCGGCGGCGTCGTGCCGGCATGCACCCGATCGTGTGGATCCCCGCGGTGGCGGTCGCGGCCGTGATGCTGCTGCCCGCGGTCTACCTGCTGGTCGCGGCGAGCGACCTCAGCGGGCAGCAGATCCTCGACATCGTCACCGACGCGGAGACCGCGCGGCTGGCCGGCCGCACCCTGCTGTTGGGCGCGTCGGTGACGGCCGC
>SKNP01000519.1 GCA_007120485.1 Nitriliruptoraceae bacterium | reverse complement strand
CCGTGACCGCCACCACGATCGCGGCCAGGACGGCCGCCACGGCGGCGAGCGAGCGGGCGCGTGGCGGTGGCCGATCCAGCGCGATCGCCAGCCCCAGTCCGACGACCGCGACGCCGAGCGCGGCGACGAGCCAGCCGCTGGGGATCGTGGGCAGGCCGCGCTGCGCCGCGATGATCCGCTCGTCGTCGTGGTTCAGCATGGTCACCGTCGCCACCGTGATCCGCCACGGCGCGAACGCCGAGCCGATCACCAGCCCACCGCCGGCGGCCATGGCCAGTCCGGCCAACCCGGACGGACGGATCAGCAGCCCCGCCGTGACCCCCGCATCGCCCCGCACGGTGCCCCTCCTCTCCCCGTCGCCGTGACCGTCGGCGGGGTCGTGTGGCGCGAACGCTACCGGCCGCGAGGGTTCCGCTACCGTCGCGGTCGCGTCGCACTCACCGCCACGCCCGGCCGCTCGGGGGAGCCCGTCGGGCACGGACCCGCCGATGGGGAGCGTTCCTCGTGCCCACGTTCGCTGCGCCCGCGCGGATCGCGGTGCTGGTCTCCGGGGGTGGGACCAACCTGCAGGCGCTCATCGACGCGATCGCTGCCGATCCGGGCTTCGGCGGCGAGGTGGTGGTGGTCGGGGCCGACCGTGACGACGCGGCCGGGCTCGAGCGGGCGCGGGCCGCGGGGATCGCGACGGTGGTCCAGCGACCTGGCGACCACATCGACCGGGCCAACTTCGAGCAGGCCCTCCTGGCGGACCTGGAGCCCGTCGGTGTCGACCTGGTCGTCCTGGCGGGGTTCATGCGGATCCTGACCGGCAGCTTCCTGTCGCGCTGGCCCGACCGGGTCGTCAACACCCATCCGTCGCTGCTGCCGGCCTTCCGTGGTGCCGACGCCGTCCGGCAGGCCCTGGAGCACGGGGTGAAGCTCACCGGCTGCACCGTGCACCTGGTCGATGAGGAGGTCGATCACGGCCCGATCATCGCGCAGGAAGCGGTGGAGGTCCGTGACGACGACACGGAGGCGTCGCTGCACGATCGCATCCGGGCGGTCGAGCACCGGCTGCTCCCGGCCTGCGTCGCCGCGATGTGCCAGGGTCGGCTCCAGCTCGACGGTCGTCACGTCCGTCTCACCGCACCGCGCCGTGCCGTGCCCACCTCACCCGACCCTGCGGAGGATCGCCCGTGACCACTGCCCCGACCACCCCGGTGGCCCGCGCCCTGCTCAGCTGTTTCGACAAGAGCGGGCTCGCCGATCTCGCGCGGGGCCTGCACGAACACGGCGTTGAGCTGGTCTCGACCGGCTCGACCGCGGGCGTCATCCGCGAGGCGGGCGTGCCGGTCGTCGAGGTGGCTGAGGTGACCGGCTTCCCCGAATGCCTCGACGGTCGCGTCAAGACGTTGCACCCGCGGATCCACGCGGGCGTGCTGGCCGACCGCCAGGACCCGGCGCACGTGGCCGAGCTCGCCGAGCTGGGTGTGGAGGCGTTCGACCTGGTGGTCGGCAACCTCTACCCGTTCCAGGACACCGTCACCGCCGGCGCGGCCGACGCGGACGTGATCGAGATGATCGACATCGGCGGCCCCACCCTGGTGCGCGCGGCCGCGAAGAACCACGGGTCCGTCGGCATCGTGGTCGACCCGGCCGACTACGACCGCGTGCTGACCGAGCTCGCCGAGCACGGGGGCCTACGGGCCGAGCTGCGGCGGGAGTTCGCCGCTGCCGCCTTCCAGCACACGGCCCGCTACGACGCTGCGGTGGCCAGCTGGTTCCAACGTGATCAGGAGCTGCCGGACCAGCTGTCGCTGGCGCTGCCACGACAGGCTGAGCTGCGCTACGGCGAGAACCCCCACCAGGCCGCTGGTCTGTACCGCTTCGATGCGTCCGCCGGTGGGGTCGGGACCGATGGTGGCATCGCCGCCGCGGAGCAGCTCCACGGCAAGGAGCTGTCCTACAACAACCTGCTCGACACCGATGCGGCCTGGGGGATGGTGGTCGACGTCGACGAGCCCTGCGTGGCGATCATCAAGCACACCAACCCGGCCGGGTTCGCGATCGCCGACGAGCTGGCCCACGCGTACGACCGTGCGCTGGAAGGTGACCCGGTCAGCGCCTTCGGGGGCATCGTCGCGTGCAACCGCCGCTTGGATGCGGCGACCGCCACGCGCATCGCCGAACTGTTCGTCGAGGTGGTGATCGCCCCGGGGTTCGACGATGCGGCGCTGGAGCGGTTGACGGCCAAGCGCAACGTGCGTCTGCTGACGATGTCCGGAGTCACCCGACCAGCGCACGGCTGGCAGGTCCGTAGCGTCAGCGGGGGCCTGCTGGTCCAGCAGGCCGACGTCGGCAACGAGCCGTGGTCGGCCTGGCAGGTGGCGACCGACGCCCAGCCGGACGAGGCCACGCTCGCCGACCTGCGGTTCGCGTGGATCGCCGCCAAGCACACCAAGTCCAACGCGATCGTGCTCGCCAGCGACGGACAGGTCGTCGGCGTCGGCGCCGGGCAGATGAGCCGCGTCGACTCCGTCCGCCTGTCGGTGGAACGCTCGGGGGACCGGCACGTCGGTGCGGTGCTCGCCAGCGACGCGTTCTTCCCGTTCCGGGACGGTCCCGACGCGGCCGCGGCCGCCGGGATCCGCGCGATCGTCCAACCCGGCGGGTCGGTCCGGGACGAGGAGGTGGTCGCCGCCGCCGACGAGCACGGCATCCCGATGGTGTTGACCGGTCGGCGACACTTCCGCCACTGACCCTCCTACGACCCTGCCCGGGCCCCGACGGCCCGCCTGACCCTCCCACTCCCCAACGTTCGGAGGCCCCGTGACCGCTCGGATCATCGATGGCAAGGCGCTCGCGCAAGAGGTCCGCGCCCGTATCGCCGACGACGTCGCCCGCCTACGCGCCGAACACGACGTGACCCCGGGGCTGTGCGCCGTCCTGGTCGGCGAGGACCCGGCCTCGCAGGTCTACGTCGGTATGAAGCACAAGGCGACCGAGGCCGCCGGGATGCTGTCCCGCCAGATCGTCCTACCGGACGACACGTCCCAGGAGGATCTCGAGCGCACCGTCACCGACCTCAACGCCGACGAGCAGATCGACGGGATCCTCGTCCAGTTGCCGCTGCCGGACCACCTCGACGCTCGTCGGGTCCAGGAACTGATCACGCCCGCCAAGGACGTGGACGCCCTCAACCCGTACACCGCAGGGCGGCTGGCGATCGGTGACCCGACCTTCCTGTCCTGTACCCCCTACGGCGTGCTGGAGATCCTCGAACACGCCGGCGTCGAGGTGGCGGGCAGCAACGTGGTCATCGTCGGCCGGTCCAACCTGGTCGGGCGGCCCCTGTCGGTGATGCTGACGCTCAAGGGCCGCGACGCCACGGTGACCCTGGCCCACTCCCGGACCCGGGACCTCGGGGCGGTCTGCCGCGGGGCGGACGTGATCGTCGCGGCGGCCGGCCAGATCGGGCTGATCACCGCGGACATGGTCGGCCCCGGTACAACCGTGATCGACGTCGGCACCAACCGCGGTGAGGACGGCAAGCTGGTCGGCGACGTCGACTTCGACGGGGTCGTCGAGGTCGCGGACGCGATCACGCCGGTGCCAGGCGGGGTCGGGCCGATGACGGTCACGATGCTGCTGCAGAACACCCTCGAGGCGGCTCGGGCGCGACGGGGCCTGCCACCCCGCTGAGCGGCCGGCCGCGTTGCCAGCGCGGTCCTCGCCCGGTCACCGTGGTCCACGTCCGGTCACGGTCCCCGTCGGGTCAAGGTCCCCGTCCGGTCACCGTGGCTTGGCGACCCCGGTGATCGCTGGGGCGGCCGGGCCACCGCCAGGCAGCGTCCAGGGCATGACCTCGGCGTCGTCGAAACCGCCGGCGGTGAGCAGCGAGCGGGTCGGTCGATGCAGGTGGCAGCCGCGGCCGACGATCCGCCAGGCCGGCGCGAGCGCACGCTGGACCCGACCGGCCACCGGCTGGTCGGAGGCGACGTGCTCGATCAGGACCAGTACCCCGTCGTCGCGCAGCACGCGGCGGATCTCCCGGATGGCGAGCGTCGCGTCGTCGACGGTGCACAGCACGAGCGTGGCCACGACCGCGTCGGCGGTGCCCTCCGGGAGCGGGATCGCTTCGGCGGGTGCCTCGATGACCGTGACCTCGGCGTCGTGCTGTTCCTGCCACCGGGCCGCTCGACGTCGGAGTCGGGCGGCCATCGGCGGTGATGGCTCCAAGGCGGTGACCCGGCTGACCGCCGCACCGAGGTGCGGCAGGTTGGCGCCCGTCCCGGCACCGAGGTCGACGACGTGCCCGTCGAGTCCGTCGAGCAGGTGCGCCCGGCGCCGACCGAGCGCGTGGCGTTCCGCTCCCGCCATCAACGGGTCGTAGGCGGCCGCGAAGGCCCGGTCGAGGACGGTGATGGGCGACCTCCAGGGTGGGATCCCGCACGGTAGCTCCCGCCGGTGGAGAGCCCGCTGACGGCCGGGTCAGGTGTCGTCGTGTTGGGCGGCGCTCTCGTGCCGGGGGTCGCCGTGGTCGGGGCCATCGTCGCGCTGGGTGTCGTCCTCGCGCAGTCCGAGGTGGTCGGCGAGCGTGCGCAGCTCGGAACGATCGTCCTCGGTCAGTGTGCCGTGGTGCTCGATCAGTTCGAGGAGCGACGTCGCCTCGATCTCGAGCGCGTTGGTCGCGGCCTCGTCGCCGACCTCCCTCGCGGCACGGTGCAGGTCGCCCATCGACTGCAACGTCGCTGAGGCCGCGAAGAAGTGGCCCGACGCCCCTTGGCGCAGCCGGCGGAACAGCCTTCCCATCTGCTCGCTGGCGGACGCTGGTGGGGGGAGGACGACCACCTGATCGCGGTCACCTCGCCGATGCCGGGAAGCCAACCCGCGCTCGAGCAGCGCTTCGAGGACCACGACGGCGTGCTGGAGGCCTTCCTGGAACGTCATCGCGTCGTTCTGATCGGTCAGCATGGCGTGGTGGATCACGTCGACCAACTGGTCGAGGGCCAGCCCGATCGTGGTCTCCGGGCCCCGCGCCGAGCGCAGTTCGAGGGCGTCGTGGATGCGTTCGGGCTCGTCGGCGTCCGGCTCGTGGTCGAGCAGCGCGACCGCCTGCCCGGGACGGACGAACCCACCTACCTCCACCTGGACGTGGGCCACGGTCCCATCGGGCAGCGCGCCGAGCAACGCATCGGCATCGATGCCCGTCACCCACCCGAGCTTGTCGGAGCGCACCGTGCTGCGTACGTCCGGCTCCGGTCGGGGCTCGGGGCCCTCGCCATCGCCCGGGTCGGGCAGCTCCGCGATCATCGACAACGCCCGGTCGGTGAGATCCCGGATGACCTGGGACACCGACAGGGACTGCACGGCGTGGTGGATCGCCACGAGCACCAGCGTCAGCGCGGCGAGACCGAGGGTGACCGTGGAGGCGATGCCCAGCATCGGCCACGATCCCTCCTCGGGGATCGCCAGGGTGATCGCCGCCGCGGCACCGACGGCCGCGACCATCCCGTAGGTGACCCACTCCTGGAACCGGTCCTCCAGGTACGCGCTGAGCAGGCGTGGGGAGAGCTCGGAGGAGACCAGTCCGACCATCACCGTGCGCATCCAGAGGCTGAAGACCGCCACGGTGACCAGTGCGCCGACGAGGGTGCTGCCGAGGGTCCGGGCGCTGTCGGCCGGGACCAGCAGCAGGTCGGG
>SKNP01000052.1 GCA_007120485.1 Nitriliruptoraceae bacterium | reverse complement strand
GTGCAACTGCTCGACCTCGCCTACCACGACGTCGTGCGCGAGCGCGGGCTGTACCACCTGCTCGTCCGTCAGGGCCGGATGCAGCGGTTGCTGGACGATGACGACATCGAACGGGCGATGGTGGAACCCCCAGCCGACACCCGTGCGGCCCTACGTGGTCGGTTCATCCAGGCGGCGAAGGCCAACCGGCGCGACTACACGGTCGACTGGGTGCACCTCAAGCTCAACGACCAGGCTCAACGCACGGTGTTGTGCAAGGATCCGTTCCGTTCGGAGGACGAGCGTGTCGACCGGCTGATCGACGCGATGTGACCCCACCGCCCGTCACCGCGGGCGGCGAGCGGTGAGCGTCCGGGTGGTGTCTGCGGTTGGCAGGCGCTGATCGTCCTGGTGGTGGCGACCGTGCTGGTGGCTGCGGGCGGCGATGCGGGCGGTAGGCCCGGCGGCCGTGGGTGTGACGTCTACGCTCGTGCCGACCGCGGACAGGAGCAGGGGTGACGCCGAAGGTCGAACGGCTGGTCAACCTCACGGTCGCGTTGCTCGAAGCCCGCGTCCCGCTGACGCTGGCCGAGCTCAAGCGGCGGACCGGCTACTACGCCTCCGGGGACCCGGCGTCGGCGCGACGCATGTTCGAGCGCGACAAGGACGAGCTGCGACGGTTGGGCGTGCCGGTCGAGACCCGGACCGTTCCCCACAGCGACGAGCAGGGTTACCTGGTCCCGCGCGGCCGGTACGAGCTGCCGGACGTCGACCTCACCGGCGAGGAGGTCGCCGCCCTCGCCTTGGCGGTGCGGCTGACGGGGACGCAGGGAACGCCGCTGGCGTTGGCCAAGCTCGCCGCCCGAGCGCCCGAAGCGCCCGACCTGGCGGCGACCCCGACCACGCGGGTCGAGCTGCGGGCCGACCCCGTGGACGCCGTCGCTGACGCGGTCGTGCAACGCGTCCCCGTCCGCTTCACCTACCGCCGGGCCGACGGGGGCGAAGCGACCCGCACGGTGGACCCCTACGGCGTCGTCCAACGTCGCGCCGCCTGGTACCTCGTCGCCCGCGATCACGACCGCGACGCTGTCCGTGCGTTCCGGCTCGACCGGATGCGTGACGTGCCCGTCGCGGTCGCAGACGCCGGCAGTTTCGAGCCACCCGACGACCTGGACATCGCCGATGCCGTCAGTGGCCCCCAGGACCCGGGCGTCGAGGTGGAGCTCGCGGTCCAGCCACGCGCGAGCTGGGCCCTGGCGATCCGGGGCGGGCAGGACACCGGGGAACGGACCCCCGACGGCCGGGCGATCTGGACGCTGCCGGGTCTGCACCCGGTCCGGGACCGGTCGTTCCTGCTCGGATTGGGCCCGGACGTGGAGGTCCGCGCGCCTGAGACCCTTCGGCAGGCGGTCATCGACGCACTCACGACCGTCGCAGCCGGGGCCGACGCCGAGGTGAGGCGATGAGCGCATCCGACGCAGAGGTTGCCCAGTGAGCGCGCCCGACGACGTGGCTCGGATGCTCACCCTCGTGCCGTGGGTGCTGCATCGACCGGGCGCCAGTCACGCGGAGATCGCCGACGCGTTCGGGGTCGACGTGGCGACGGTCCGACGGGACCTCGAGCACCTCGACTTCTGCGGGTTGCCCGGGCTGGGCGGTGGCGACCTGTTCGAGGTGACCACCGTCGGTGATCGGGTGGTGCTGCGCATGGCCGACGAGCTGGCTCGGCCCCTGCGCCCGACCGCTCGGGAGGCGATGCGGCTGGTGCTGACCGTCGACGCGGTCGCCGACCTGCTGGACGAGGAGCTGCCCGCGTTGCGCTCGGCGGTCACCAAGGTCCGGGCCGCGCTCGACATCCCGGAGTCCACCGCCGACGTGGTCGGTTCGGACGGTCCGGGTACGCGCAGCACGCTGCGCGACGCGGTCCGCGACGGCCGACGTGTGCGCCTGGCGTACCAGGGACGTACCGACCCCGAGCCGATGGATCGCGAGGTGGATCCGTGGGCCCTGCACGTCGTCGACGGCAGTTGGTACCTCCAGGGCCACGACCACGGGGCGGACGACCGGCGCACGTTCCGCCTCGACCGCATCGCGTCCGTGGAGGCCACCGAGACGCCCGTTCGGGTGCTGGCCCCGGACCACCTCGAGCCGCCCCGCTACGTCCCCGGCGACGACGACCTCGTCGTGGTTCTGGACGTCAGCCCCCGTGGGCGCTGGTTGGAGGACGCGCTCGCGGTCGACGCGGTCGAGGAGCAGGAGGGCGGGGGTGCACGGCTCGAGCTGCGTACCGACGCACCCGGGTGGCTCGCCCGGCTCGTGCTGATGGCCGCGGGGGAGGCGACCGTCGTCTCGCCGCCTTCGCTCGCCGAGGAGGTGGCCGCCACCGCCCAGGCGGCGTTGGCGTGGTACGAGCCCGACGCAGCTGCGTGGTAGCGGCCAAGGCGGTGAGCGGATCCGGGACCTCCGTCACTTCAGCCACCCCGCGGGGTGGCCGACAGAAGGAGGACACGGCAAGGAGACCGCGATGACCCGGATCCGCGCGACCTGCCCCGACTGTGGGGAGGTCGAACTGCTCCCCGACGACGTCGTGCTGCACATCGTCCGTGCGTCGGACGGCGATGTCGGCACGGGCAGCACCTACCGCTTCGACTGTCCCAGCTGCGAGGTGGGGGTGCAGAAGCCGGCGGACGACCGCATCGCGCAGCTGTTGACCACCGGTGGGGTCCCGGTCGAGGAGGGCATCCTGGACGGCAAGCCCCCGCATCCGGAAGCACCCCCAGGTGGTCCCCCCCTGACCCACGACGACCTGTTGGATCTGCATCTGGCGATGCGCGCCGACGACTGGCTCGACGCGCTGCTCATCGCCGACAACCGCTGAAGCTTCCCCGAACCCGCGCCCGACCTCTCCCTCCTTCTCTCCCTCCCTCGGGCGCGACCGATGGGGCCGTGCCGCGCCCCCGCCATCGGCGGGGGCGCGCCGCGTTGGGAAGGCGACGTCACGGGTAGGCTCCCGGCATCGAACGCAAGGGAGGTCCGTGGCCACCCCCGCCCTGGTCGTGCTGGTCGTCGGCCTCGCCGCGAGCACGCTGCTGGTCGCTGGCGTGGTCCTCGTGACCGTGCAACGAGCCATCCGTGCCTACCGTGACGCGACCCGCAGCCTGGAGCGGGTCCGGCCGCTGGTCGATGAACTGGCCGATCATCAGGCGGTGACGCAACGCGAGTTGCAGCGCGTCGCCGATCAGCTCGAGGAGGCCCGGGGCGAGCGCGACGGCCGGTAGCGGTCGGACGCGCGTTCCGGACGCCGTTCCACGGATCGCCCCACCGCCCTGCGGCGCGGGGTCCTTCGCCGGCCGCGGCGGGGCACCTGTCACTGCACCCACCCCAGGCCGCCCGCCGTGGGTACACTCGCGACCCAGGACGACCAACGTCCGACGTGAAGGAGCGCGACATGGGTGGCATCGGGGTACCCGAGCTCGCCATCATCCTGGTGATCCTCCTGCTGCTCTTCGGCGGCAAGAAGCTCCCCGGGCTCGCCAGCTCCATCGGCACGTCCTTGAAGGAGTTCCGCAAGGCGACGGACGACGCCGAGCAGGACGAGGCCGGGGAGGATGCGCCGTCGACGTCGGACCCCGACGCGGAGCGCTGACACCATCGCTGTGGAGGATCCCGCCGCGGGAAGGCGCACCGCGGGGGAGATGACCCTCTTCGAGCACCTGCGGGAGCTGCGGACCCGGTTGGTGCGGTCGCTGATCGCCTTGGGGCTCGGCGCGGCGGTCGGCTACGCGATCTTCCCGTACCTGTTGGAGCTGTTGATCGCGCCGTACTGCGCCGTCCCCAGCGCGCTGCGTCCGGAGGACACCTGCTCGCTGGTGGCGCTGACCCCGCTCGAGCCGTTCAGCGTCCGCATCAAGACGGCGCTGGTGGTGGGGCTGTTCCTCGGCGGACCGGTGATCTTCTACCAGCTGTGGCGGTTCATCGTGCCCGGCCTGACCGCCAAGGAGCGCCGCTACTCGCTGCCGTTCGTGCTCACGGCGCAACTGCTCTTCGCCGCCGGCATCGGGTTCGCCTACCTGATCGTCCCGCGCGCGTTGGGGGTCCTGCTGCAGCTCGGTGGTCCGGGCATCGACGCCCTGCTGTCGGCGACCGACTACCTGTCGTTCTTCCTCGCGTTGTGCGTGGCGTTCGGGCTGGTCTTCGAGCTGCCGCTCGTGCTGATCTCCCTGGTCCTGCTGCGCGTCCTGAAGGTCGACGGGTTGCGCCGGGCACGCCCCTACGCCATCGTGATCATGGCGATCTCCGCGGCGTTCATCACGCCGACCACCGACGCAGTGACCCTGCTGTTCGTCGTCGGGCCCTCGTGGTTGTTCTACGAGCTGTCGATCGCTGTGGCATGGTTCGTTGAACGCCGGCGTCGACGGGCGGCAGCGCGCGGGGACAGCGTATGAGTACCGACCAGGGGACCGAGACAGCCAGCGGGACCGGGTCCGGCCCCGCGGCGAAGGCGCAACCGTCGCGGACCACCGGGCCGAGCACCCGCTCGGCCGCGCTGGTGCTCCTCGCGCGGCGGCAGCGGCTGGGGCTCCTCGCCGCGGTCGCGATCCTCGCGTTGGTCATCGGCGCGATCGGCGGCCGTGTGACCGCACCCGGCCCTGAAGCGGACGCCCGACGGGCGGTGGAGAGCACGGTCCTGCCGCTCGCGCTGGACGCCGACGGGATCTGGACCTCCACCACCGACGATCGCGCGCCCGTCAGCGAAGCGTTGGTGCTGCTGCGTCGCGATGGCGATCCCCGGCTGGTGGAGCGTCACCTCGACGACTGGCTGGAGGCCTACGACACGGCGTTGGTGCGGCTGGCCGGCGAGGACCTGCCGCCCTCCGCGCGCCCGGTCCAGCGGCAGCTGATCTCCGGCATCGCCCTCTCGCGGGACGCGGTGGAGGTCCTCGGCCATGCCGCGGAGGTGGACGACGAGGTGGCCCGCCGCGACCTGACGACCGAGGTCGGACGGCTGCGGATGCGCTCGGAGCAGCAGATCCAGAGCGCACGCGCGTCGACCACGGATCTCGACGGATCGCGGACCGACCTCTCACCACCGTCGCCCCTCCGCGACTTCGATGAGGGGCGGCGCGACTGACCGGGGCGGCGGTGCGCGGGCCACGGGGTGGACGCCGTAGCCTCGGGGACGCCCCGAGCCCACGAGCAGACGTGCCGCCACAGCCCCACGACCCTTCCCCGGCGACCTCCGTCGATGACGAGGCCGCCCCGGACCTGCACGCACCAGCGGACGATCCGTCGATCCCGTCGCCCGACGATCCGCGCCTGGCCAGCTTCGTCCGGACCCTCGGCTTCACGCCGGACCCGTTCCAGCTGCGAGCGATGGCGGCGCTGGCCGATGGACGTTCGGTGCTCGTGGCTGCCCCGACGGGTGCAGGGAAGACGGTCGTGGGCGAGTTCGCCTGCGACGACGCCATCGCCCGCGGCGGCAAGGCCTTCTACACCACCCCGATCAAGGCGCTGTCGAACCAGAAGTTCCGTGACCTGACGCTGCGCTACGGCGAGGAGCAGGTGGGCCTGTTGACCGGCGACCGTTCGATCAACGGCGGGGCCCCGGTGGTCGTGATGACCACCGAGGTGCTGCGCAACATGATCTACGAGTCGTCCCCGACGCTGACGGGCCTCCGGCACGTCGTCCTCGACGAGGTGCACTACCTCGCCGACCGTTCGCGGGGAGCGGTGTGGGAGGAGGTCATCGTCCAGGTACCGGCCTCCGTCCAGTTGGCCGCGCTGTCGGCCACCGTCAGCAACGCGGAGGAGTTCGGCCGTTGGCTCGATCGGGTGCGCGGTGGCCCCGGGACCGTGAACGGCGGCGACGGTGCCAGCGATCCGCGGCGGACCGGGGCGGGCTGTGATGTGATCATCGAGGAGGCCCGGCCGGTCCCGCTACGCCACCACTACTTCGTCAACGAGACGGTGTACGACACCTTCCGGGCTGGCCGCAAGGATGGTGCCAGCCGCGAGCACCGCGAACGCGCCGCACAAGCGCTCGGTGGCGTCCCCAACCCCGACGTGATCATGCTCGAACGTCGGGCTCGTCAGCGCAACCGCGTGTCGAAGAAGGGGCGACGTCAAGGGCCGGCGATCAAGCTGCGTTGGCCCTCCCGACCTCAGGTGGTCGAGGAGTTGGCCGAGCGGCGGTGGCTCCCCGCGATCGTGTTCGTGTTCTCCCGCCAGGGCTGCGAAGACGCGGTCGAGCAGCTCCGGCGGGCCGGGGTGCGGCTGACCTCCGCGAAGGAGCGCACCGAGATCGCCGCCATCGTCGACACGCTGCTGGCCGAGCTGCCGGATCGGGACCTGCAGGTACTCGGCTACGAGGGCTTCCGCGCCGGGCTCATCGACGGGGTGGCCGCCCACCACGCCGGGATGGTGCCGGCCTTCAAGGAGTGCGTCGAGATCCTGTTCCAACGCAACCTTCTCAAGGTCGTCGTGGCGACCGAGACGCTGGCTCTGGGCATCAACATGCCAGCACGCACGGTCGTGATCGAACGGTTGGAGAAGTGGAACGGTGAGTCGCACGTCCTGCTGACCCCGGGGGAGTACACCCAGCTGACCGGTCGTGCGGGCCGTCGCGGGATCGACCGGCTCGGTCACGCCGTCGTGCTCTACCAGCGCGACCTGGACTTCCAGACCGTCTCCAGCCTGGTCGGGACCCGGACCTACCCGCTGCGCAGTTCGTTCGCACCGTCCTACAACATGGCGGTCAACCTCCTCCGCCGGCATGACCTCGAACAGGCCGAAGCGCTGTTGGGCGCGTCCTTCGCTCAGTTCGAAGCCGACGAGTCGGTCAGTCGCAAGGCTGAGAAGCTCGCGGAGCTCGACGCCGCGATGGACGGCTACCGCAACCACCTCGGATGCGACGCGGGGGACTGGGCCGGCTACTGGGCGATCCGTCAGGAGATCAGCCGCCGCGAGAAGGCGGAGGCCAAGGCCCGTCGGGACGCGAAGCGGGCCGACATGCGCGATGCGTTGGCGAGCCTCCAACCCGGCGACGTGCTCCACCTGCCGTTCCTGGGTCGGGGCGGGCTGGCTGCCGTGGTCGGGGTGCACGTGACCAACAAGGGCGTGCCGCTGGCGCAGGTCGTCGCCGATGACCGGGCGTTGAGCCGGGTCGGTCCTCGTGAGCTCGAAACGCCACCCCGCCCCGTCGAACGGATCCGACTGCCGCGTCGCGGCAACCCCCGCCAGAAGGAGTACCGGCGCGATATCGCCGCCACGTTGCGCACGCTGGACCCACCGGAGATCGAGGTGGAGCCTGCGCCCGCGGACCAGGACGTCGGCCCCTCGGCGAACGTTTCCGAGCTCCGGGAGCAGCTGCGGGCACACCCATGCCACGCCTGCCCGGAGCGGACGGAACACGAACGCTGGCAGCACCGCGCGGACGAACTGGTCGGCAAGGCCGAGGCGTTGCGACGGGAGATCGACACCACGACCGGCTCACTGGTGCGGCAGCTCCACCGCATCCTCGAGGTGCTCACCGACCTCGGCTACGTGGACCAGACCCCGTCTCCGACCGACGAAGGCCTGCGCCTGGCCGGGGTGTACAGCGAAGCCGACCTGCTGGTCGCTGAATCGATCCGGCGCGGCCTGCTCGACGGGCTCCAGGCGCCCGAGGTGGCTGGCATCGCCGCGCTGTTCCTGTACGAGCCGCGCGGTGGCGAGCCGACCGAGCGGCCGGACGTTCCGACGTTGGCGCTGCAGGAGGCGATCGACGACGTCGAGGAGCTCGCCGACGAACTGCGCCAACGCGAACGTGCCGCCGGGCTCAAGCCGACGCCCGAGCTCGACGCCGGGTTCGTCGGACCGGCGTACCGCTGGGCCTCCGGTGCCGGCCTGGACGAAGCGCTCGGGTCGCTGGAGCTGACCGGCGGGGACTTCGTGCGCAACATCAAGCAGGTCGCCGACCTCGTCGGGCAGCTGCGTTGGGTCGCCGGTCCGGGTTTCGCAAGCGAAGCTGGCACCGCGGTCGACGCCTTGCGCCGCGGCATCGTCGAAGCGTGATGGAGGCAGCAGGAGCGGACCTCGCCGCCGCGATCCGACGCAGGCCGTGTCACCGCCCGTGGATGCGTGGTGCGTACGAGCGGACGACCGGATCCGGCTGGGGAGAGGTCGGGACGACCAGGAGGTTCCCGAGGTGAACGAACCGGACCAACTACCGCTGGGGGTTCCGCTCCTGATCGCGAACCCGTCGGCTGGCGACGGTCGCGAGCAGATCCTGGGACGGCTCATCCGAGCGCTTCGCGAACGGCACGTCGAGCCCGACGTGGTCGTCACCGCTGCCGCGGGTCACGCCGGTCGGCTGGCGGGGGAGGCGGCGGCCGAGGGCCGCCGGCTGATCGTCGCGGTCGGTGGTGACGGCACGGTCCACGAGGTGGTCAACGGTGTCATCGATCCGGTCACGGGCCGTCCCGTCACCGGTGACCCGGTCATCGGTGTGGTCGGCGCTGGCAGTGGGAGCGATCTGCTGCGCACCTTCGGGCTGGACCGACGGCCGGAGCTGCTCGCCGACCACCTGATCACCGCCAACGTCCGACCGATCGATCTGGGCCGGGCGCAGGTCGAGGGCCCGGACGGCCCTGCCCAGCACCTGTTCGTGAACCTGGCCGAAGCTGGGTACGGCGGGCGGGTCACCCAGCTGGCCAACCGGATGCCTCGACGCGTCGGTCGACGTCGCTACGAGGCCGCGATCGTCGCCTCGGTCCTGAGCTTCCGGCGGGTCGAGACCACCGTGACCGTCGATGGTGGCACGGTGGTCGAGCCGCTCTGCAACGTGATCATCGCCAACGGTCAGTTCTTCGGTGGCGGGCTGCAGGTGGCGCCGAAGGCGCTGCCGGACGATGGGCGATTCGACGTGCAGAGCTGGGGCGGGAGACCGATCGACGTGATCCGTGCCCAGCCGCAGCTACGTCGTGGCCGCCATCTGCAACGCGAGGACGTACGCCAGTGGCGCTCGACGAAGGTCTCCGTCAGCTCGGTCCGTCCGCTGGTCGTCGAAGCCGACGGCGAGGTCCTCGGGACCACGCCGGCGAGCTTCGAGATCCTGCCCGGTGCGCTCAAGCTGAAGGTCTGAGCGTCCGGGGGACGCGCGTCGGGCACGCCGGATGGGCACGGACGGGGCCTACGCTGCGGGCCACCACTGACCTGCCCCTGGCGCCCACCCACCGTCGGCCACCCCCGAGCATCCACCCACCCGGGCCGACCCCCGGCGCAGCCCACCGCCAACCCACCCCCGGCGCAACCCACCGCCAACCCACCCCCGGCGCAACCCCCTGCCGGCCCACCCGGCGCAGCCCACCGCCGGCCACCCCCGGCCCAACCCACGGTCGTCCCACCCACCGTTCGAGGAGCGTTCCGCGATGCACGATGATCGGCTGGTCCGTACCCAGCAGACACTCCGTGACCAGGAGCTGGACGCGTTGTTGGTCGGGCCGTCGGCCGACCTGCGCTACCTCGTCGGCTACCACGCGTTGCCGCTGGAGCGCTTGACGCTGCTGGTCGTCCCTGCGGACGGTGAGCCGATCCTGGTCGCACCGGAGTTGGAAGCGGCCCGGGTGCGCGAGAGCGGCGCTGACCGGTTCGCCGATCCGCGCACCTTCGGTGAGGTGGACGACCCCTACCGCATCGTCGTGGATCACCTGCGTGCGTGTGGGTCGGCGTCGCACCTGGCCGTGCAGGACCGGCTGTGGACGAGCTTCACCCTCGCCCTCCAGGCGGCGCTGCCGCAGGCGCGGTGGGCGCCTGGCTCGCAGGTGATGCGCGAGCTACGCATGCACAAGACCCCGGAGGAGATCGAGGCGTTGCGAGCGGTTGGCGCGGCGATCGATGAGGTGCATGCCCAGGTCCCGTCGCTGCTGCGGCCCGGCCGGACGGAGGCCGAGGTCGGCCGCGACCTGCACGAACTGATCCTCCAGGACCACGACGAGGTGAACTTCGTCATCGTCGCATCGGGGCCGAACGGCGCCTCGCCGCACCACGAGACCGGGGACCGGCTCCTGCAGGACCAGGATGCGGTCGTGGTCGACATCGGCGGGACGCGGCAGGGCTACTGCTCCGACATGACCCGCAACTACGTGGTCGGCGATGCGCCTGAGGGGTACCCGGAGCTCCACGCGGTGCTCGAGGAGGCCCAGGATCTCGCCGTGGCGGCGGTCCAGCCAGGGGCCACCGCCGCATCGATCGATGCCGCCGCCCGCGACCACATCGCCGCGGCCGGGTTCGGGGAGCACTTCATCCATCGGACCGGTCACGGCATCGGTGTGGAGGAGCACGAGGAGCCTTGGATCGTCGGCGGCAACGAGCTGCCCTTGGCCCCGGGCATGGCCTTCTCGGTGGAGCCGGGGATCTACATCCCCGGTCGCTACGGCGCACGTATCGAGGACATCGTCGTCGTCACCGACGACGGCGTCGAGCGGCTCAACCACCGACCGCGAGGGATCCTGGCCGGCGGCTGACGGCCGTCCGTCGCCACGGAGGTGGGTGAGGGAGCGGATACCTCGGGGACACCCCGACGACAGGGAGCTGGTGCTGATGGCGGAGGATGACCGTCCGGTCGAGGTACGACGGGCACGGATCGAGGAGATCCGTTCGCTGGCGAGCGAGTACAAGCGCGAACAGGACGCCCGCTTCGGTCGTCCGACCGACCCACCCCTGCCGCAGGGCGGCATCTTCTGGTTGGCGACCGATCCGGACGATGGCTCCACGCTCGGCTACGCGGCCGGCACCCTACGTCCGACCGGCTGCACCATCGGGCCGGTGTTCACCCGCGAGCAGGCCCGTCGACGCGGCGTCGGCGAGGAGCTGCTGCGTGCCATCCAGGGCTGGGCCGAGGACACCCGGGTGCCGGTGGTCGAGATCTCGGTGGCCACGGAGAACGAGGAGGGCCAACGGTTCCTCGAGGCGCTCGGCTACGAACCCCGCCGGGTGCTGATGTCGATGGTGCCCACCAGCGCCCGGACGCGATCCACCGTCTGAACGGCCACCTCGAGCGAACCCCAGGAGATCGCCGGTGCACACGCTGAACGAGGACGAACGCTCGCTGATCGAGCTCGTCCGCGGCTTCGTCGCGGCCGACGTCGCGCCGAGCGCCGATGCCTACGAACGCACGCACACCTTCCCCCGTGAGCTGTTCGATCAGTTGGCGGCGATGGATCTGACCGGGCTGCCCTTCGGCGAGGACGTCGGTGGCTCTGGACTCGCCCAGCGGGTGTACCTGCTGGTCATCGAGGAGCTGTCGCGGTCGTTCCTCGCTCTCGGGATGGGCCTGTCGGTCCACACGCTGGCGACCTGGGCGATCGACACGTTCGGCACGACCGAGCAGCGCGAGCGGTTCGTCCCCGATCTCGTCGCTGGCCGGTCGCTCGGGGCGTACGCCCTGTCGGAGCCGGAGTCCGGGTCGGATGCCGCAGCATTGACCACCCGCGCCGTGCGGGACGGGGACCACTACCGCCTCTCGGGCACCAAGGCATGGGTCACCCACGGTGGCGTGGCCGACCGGTACCTGGTCCTGGCGCGCACCGGCGAGGAGCGCTCGCGAGGCATCAGTGCGTTCGTCATCGACGCGGACCAGCCCGGGATGACCGCCGCCACGCCCGAATCGAAGATGGGGCTGTGGGCGTCGCCGACCGCGCAGTTGCTCTTCGACGACTGCTACGTGCCGGCCGATCGGCTGTTGGGGGGTACGGAAGGGCGTGGCTACGCGATGGCGCTCGCCGCCCTCGACGGTGGGCGGCTGGGCATCGCTGCCTGTGCGGTCGGGCTCGCGCAAGGAGCGCTGGACCACGCCATCGCCTACGCCCAGGAGCGCGAACAGTTCGGTCAGCCCATCCTCGAGTTCCAGGGGGTGAGTTTCCTCCTCGCCGATATGGCCACACGAACGGAAGCCGCGCGAGCGCTCACCCGGCGCGCAGCCGAGCGGCGCGACCACGCGGCCGGCCAGGGGATGTTCGCCGACCGTCCCGATGCCGGGAGCGGGTACTCGACCAGCGCCGCGGCGGCGATGGCGAAGCTGAACGCCACCGACGCGGCGATGCAGACCACCACGGATGCGGTCCAGGTCTTCGGCGGTGCCGGCTACACCACCGATCATCCCGTGGAGCGGTACCTGCGCGAGGCCAAGGTCCTGCAGATCCTGGAGGGCACCAACCAGATCCAGCGGCTGGTGATCGGCCGGCATCTCGCCGCAGGGACGGGTCCGTGAGCGACCCGCCGGAAGATGAACTGCCCGCTGGCGGCACCCCTTCGACGCGGACCCTCACCGACCACGATCGACGCCGACTGCGAACCAGCCGACGCGTGGCGTTCACCGGCCTGGCGCTGGGCCTGGTCGCCGCTGCGGTCGTCGGGCTGTTGGGTGCGAGCGCGGGCGCGGGTCTCGCGGTGCTGATGGTGTTGGGCTCGGCCGGATGCGTCGTCGCCGCGTTCGTGACCGCCGGGCTGGCCATGATCGACGAGTGGCGCCGCGAACCCGTCGCCCGGCGTCGGGCCTGGGTCGCGCTCGGCTACGCGGTCCTCGGTGTGACGCTCCTCGTCCTGTCGATGGGGGCCGTGGCCACCGCCTGACGGTCGATGGGCTCCCTCGCGCGCCTGCAGTACGGTTGCCGGGTCCGCCTGTGGGCCGCTGCGAGCGCGACCAACTATCCTGGTCGTCGGCCGGCGGGCAGGCCCCGACGGTCATGACACGCCGACCGGAGCGCGCGTGACCAGCACCCTGCCAGCCCCGGCGAGGGCCGGCGTCCGACCGGGTCCCCGAGGGACCCTGTTCGTCGCTGACCGTGTCGTGACGCTCGGCCACGCCCGCACCGACGCCCGCGCGGTGCTGGTCCGTGGCAGCCGGGTGGTCTGGGTCGGCGATGATCCCGAGCAGGCACCGCCGCACCAGCAGCGACACGAGCTGCCCGGCTGTGTGATCGGCCCCGCGTTCGTCGACGCCCACGTCCATCTGACCCCCACCGGGCTCGGGTTGATCGGCCTCGACCTCTCCGAGGTCCGATCGGCTTCGGAGTTGCGGCGCGCGGTGGCCAGCTACGCCGGACAGCACACGGGCCGGGTCATCTGGGGCCACGGGCTCGACCCCGAGCGGTTCGACGATCCACTCCCGACCCCGGACGAGCTCTCACGCATCGCCGGCCAGCGATCGGTCTACCTCTCGCGGGTCGATGGCCACGCCGCCCTCGTCGACCGGTGGACCCTGAGCGCGGCTCCGTTGGCACGCGCTGACGGCGTCGAGGTCGGGGCGAGCGGGCCCACCGGCATGCTCAAGCGCGAGGCCAACCACATCGCGCGTCGCTGGGCCGTTGGCGCGATGGAGTCGGCCGAGCTCGCCGCGGCCCGACGGACCGCGATCGCCACCGCAGCCAGCCGAGGGATCGCGTCGGTCCACGAGATGGGCGGCCCGGACATCATGGGCCTGCACGACTTCGACGCGTGGGTGACCGGTGAGTGGCCCATCGAGGTCGTGCCCTACTGGGGCGGGCTCGACGTCGGGGTCCCGATCGAACGGGAGCTGCGGCAGGTCGGTGGAGACCTGTTGCTCGACGGCTCTCTGGGCTCGCACACCGCGGCGCTGTGCCGTCCGTACCACGATCGCCCGGAGGAGTCCGGCCACCTCGAACTGGACGACGACACGCTCATCCACTGGTTCCTGGAGGTCACCCACGCAGGCCTGCAGTCCGCGGTCCACGCGATCGGGGACGCGGCGATCCGTCAGGCGCTGCGGTGCTGGGCCGACGTGGCCGAGCGCCTCGACCCCCACGGGGGCACCGATCTCGTACGACGTGGGCGCCACCGGATCGAGCACGGCGAGGTGCTGCCGCCCGACCTGTTGGACGAGTTCGCCGAGCTCGGGCTGGTGCTGTCCGCACAGCCGGCGTTCGAGGAGCGGTGGGGTGGTCCGGACGGGATGTACGCGCGACGCCTGGGTCCGACCCGCGCTGGCTGGACCAACCCCTTCCGGGCGGTGGCGGACCTCGGGATCCATCTGGCGTTCGGCTCCGATGCCAACGTGACCGAGATCGATCCCTGGGGGGCGGTGTACGCCGCGCAGCACCGACCTGGCGGTGACCACGAGGTCAGCCGACTCGAAGCGGTGTCGATGTCGACGCTCGGGGGGCGCAGCGCCGCCCGCCAGGAGCGCTACGTCGGCGTCGTACGTGCGGGGATGCGTGCGGACCTGGCCGCCTTCGAGGGGGACCCGTACGCGGCGGACGACCCGCGGGGCGCCCGCGGGATCCTCACGATCGTCCAGGGACGTGTCGCCTACGGCCAGGCGCCGCTGCCGGACGCCCCGGGTCGCTGAAGCCGGGTCGATGCCCAGGGGGAGGCGCGGCGAGCACATCCCCCTGGACGCGGGCACAGGCCGGGTCGATGCACGGGGACGCGCGCCGAGCGCAGACCCCGCTCGCAGACCCGCCGAACGCTTGACGGGTCGGGGTCCTCGGTGGTTGCGTACCGCCCGACAACAGCGACGGTCACGGGCTCCCCGGGGGCGGACCGTCCCCTACGCGGACCAGCGGGTCGGGGTTGCCTCACCGCTGACCGACAGCCCGCAGCCGGGGATGGTGGAGCCGGGACGTCCGTCGACCGCTCGCGGGGGAGACCGGCTCAGTAGACAACGCGTCGAGCGCACCGTTCCGGCTCACGCGGCCCCAACGGCCAAGGACCTCCTCCGCCCATCGCCGAGGCCCCGGGTTGACGACACCCGGGGCCTCGTGGCGTTCGACGGTCCCCGTTCCGCGCGCCACGGATGACCGCCGCCTTGCCTCGCCTCTCAGGCTCTGGTACCAACCGCGCTCCGCGGCCGTCCAGGTCTCGGTCAGACGCTGGCACCCTGGTGGCAGCCCGCCGACGGACCGTCCCGTACCGTGCCACCTGCCGCGCGCACCAGGAGCCCCCCGTGACCCCGCCCGGACGCACCCAGCGCGAGGCCGACCCGGTCGACCCGGACGTCGAGGAGGCCGCCGACCTCGACGACGAGTCGGAGGGCGAGCCGGAGGTCGAACCGGAGGTCGATGCTGACCACCTCGACGAAGGCGACGATCTCGAGGCTGATGAGGTCCCAACCGGCGACCCGACGCTCGAGACCGACGACGTCGCCGACGACGAGGAGCCCCCGACCTCCGCGGTCGTGCCGCCTGAAGCGGAGTTCGACGACGGCGGGGAGGACCTCGTCACCGCGGTGACGGGCGAGGACGACGATGACGACCATGACCCCATCGAAGGGGTGCGCGACGGGGAGTTCGTCTGTCGCTCGTGTTTCATGGCGAAGCGCGACACGCAGCTGGCCGACACCGAGCGTCTGCTCTGCCGGGACTGCGCCTGAACGTGAGAGCGCAGCTGCTGGCTCCGGCGCTCGCTGCACTCGCCGGACTGGCCGGCCTCCTGGCCCATCCTCCGGTGGGATGGTGGCCGACCACGTTCCTCGCGCCGGGGTTCCTCATCGCGGCGCTGTGGCTCGACGCCGACGCGCGGTCGGCGGAGGGACGACGGCCCCGAGCTGCCCGACTGGGCGGCCTCGCCGGTGCGGTGACGTTCGCGCCGATGCTCAGTTGGCTGATCCTGCCGGCTGACTACATCGGGTGGGGCCTGCTGGTCGCCGTCCAGGTCGCGTGGATGGCGCTGCTCGCCGTGCTGCTCACACCCTTCCTCCAGGGCCGCTGGCTGCCGCTGATCGGGGCCGTCGTCTGGACCGGTATCGACGCGTGGCGGGCCATCTGGCCGCTCGGCGGCTTCGAGTGGGGCGCGATCGCCTACGCCCACGTCGACGGTTCCTGGATGATCCCCGTCGCCCGGCTGGTCGGCGGGCGGGGCATCACGTTCCTCGTCGTGGTCATGTCCATCGCCGGTGCCATGGTGATCCGTCAGACGTGGGTGTCGGTCCGCGGCCGAGGCGACTCGCCGATGGAACAGGCCCTCAGCGCCACGACCTGGCCCATCGCGTGGCTGGTCGGCGGCCTCGTCGTCTCCGTGCTCGCGGTCGTCGATCCGCCACCGGAGGACGGCCAACTCGACATCCTCGCGGTCCAGGGCAACGACCGACGGCACTGGGAGGATCCCTCACCGGATCCGGATCCACCCCTGCGCATCACCACGGCGATGCGCGATGAGACCCTGTCGGCCATCGAACGGGACGGGACCCCGGACCTGACCGTGTGGCCAGAGTCGAGCATCGACCGGGACCCCTACAGCGACCGGGGCGCCGAGCTCGGCCAGCTCGCGGGGGACGCGGCCGAGGCGGCAGGGACCCTCGTGACCGGGGTCACCCTCGACGGACCCGATCCGGAGATCAACCGCTACGTCGCCGCGATCGTGCTGGAGGACGGTCTCGACGAGACCGACCGCTACGTCAAACGCCGCCTCGTCCCGTTCGGGGAGTACATCCCGGCCAGGTCCCTGCTGGACTGGTTCCCGCCCCTGGATCAGGTCCCACGGGACGCGATCCCGGGGGAGGGCCCGCAGACGCTCGAGGTCGGTGACGATGACATCCCGGTGTCGATCATCATCTGCTTCGAGACGAAGTTCCAGGCGCTGACGCGGGACAACGTGCTCGGTGACGGTGACACCGGCCCGACCGAGTTGCTCCTGACGTTGACCAACGACGCCTCCTTCGGTGACTCGGCGGAGCCGGATCAGCACCTGGCGCAGAGCCAGCTGCGCGCGATCGAGACCGGCCGACACGTGGTGCACGCCGCGCTCACGGGTTCGTCGGCGTTCGTCGACCCCGATGGTGGTGTCGAACACGCCACCGACCTCTTCACGGTCGACTCGATCCGCGCCGAGGTCCCCCTGGTCCAGGGTCTGACGCCCTACCTGGTCATCGGGGACGTCGTCGGCTGGCTGACGCGGGCCGGCGTGATCGCCGCCGGGGCGTTGCTGCTCTGGGCCGCGGTCGTCCGTCGGCGTGCCGACTCGTTGACCATCGCCGATGACCGCTAGCCTGCGCGCCGGTCGGCGCAACGCCGGCCCACGCCCCCGTCGTCCAGCGGCCTAGGATCCCACCCTTTCAAGGTGGTGACGCCGGTTCGAATCCGGTCGGGGGTACCAACCGCCAGACGCCCGAGGATGGACGTTCCGTCAGTGGGCGACGCCCCGTACCCTGGGGCTCCCGCGGGACACCGGGACGAGCTGCTCATCTCCGTCCGTACGGCGCCGCCAGTCCGCCCGCTCGGTGATCCACTCGGCCCGCCCACCTACGACGCTGGCGATGTCGCGTGCGCACACGCACGATCGCCCCACCCGACCCACAGGAGGTACCGGTGGCCACCAAGATCGAGGTCCAGGTCCCCGTCGAGCGACAGAAGGCTGCCCAGGCGGCCGGCAACTTCGAACTGGAGGACCTGCCGGGGCGTCTGAGCGAGCCCGACGCTGCCGTGCGACTCGGCAAGGCCTCCAAGCAGGACAAGCCGCTCAAGGCGGTTCGTTCCCTCAACGGCATCACCAAGCTCACCCCGGGCCAGGTCATCGCCAACTACGGCCGCTCGGAGTCGCGTTGGGCGACCGCCTACCAGAAGCGTCGCGCTGGCGGCGCGGAGTTCCACGAGCTGCTCAGCTACGCCCGGCAGATCATCGGGCTCGACGACGAAGGACAGCTGCGCATCTGCTTGATGGGTCACGCCGGGCAAGGTCCGTGCATCCCGCTGTGGGTGCCGCGTGAGGAGGTCACCCTCACCGTCCAGCCCAACGACATCATCCTGCGCTTCGATGGCATGACGTTCGACTGGTGAGTGGTCCCTTGGCCTCGGCCAGGCGTTGGCGTGATGCCGCCAACGAGCTCGCCGATCTCGCCGATCGGTTGACCCTGGCGGCCTTCCGCCACCACCTCGACGTCCGTACCAAAGCTGACGGCACCTGGGTGACCGCCGTCGACGAGGCGGTGGAGCGGACCCTGCGTGAGCGCATCGGGGGTTGGTTCCCCGAGCATGCCGTGCTGGGGGAGGAGGACGGCCGGCAGGGTCCAGTGGACGCACCGACCTGGGTCATCGACCCGATCGATGGGACCACCAACTTCGTCAAGGGCAACCCGATCTTCGCGACGCTGATCGCGGTGCAGACCGAGGGCCAGGAGGTCGCCGCCGTGGTCTCCGCACCGGCGCTCGGGACCCGCTGGGACGGGGTCGCCGGCGGTCCGGCTCGCCAGGACGGCCGCACGGTGGAGGTCAGCGAGGTTGCCCGCCTCGAGGACGCCGAGGTGGCGCTGGGCGGCCTCGACACCTTCGTCGCCGAGGATCGGCTCGACCTGGCCACCTCCCTGGCCGGACGCGCCGCCCGCGTACGCGGCTACGGGGACTTCTGGC
>SKNP01000382.1 GCA_007120485.1 Nitriliruptoraceae bacterium | reverse complement strand
GTCCTCGCCCTCCGGCGCTTCCTCCTCGACCTCCTCGTCGTCGGTCGCCTCCTCCGGTTCCCCTTCAGCCGCCTCCTCAGGCTCCTCCGGCTCGTCAGGCTCCTCCAACGAGGGGAACGCGTCGGTCAGCGCGAGGATCATCGCCCCGTCGTCGACGCACGATCCGACCTCGCTGGTACGCAACGAGGTCGGATCCATCTCGGCCAGGTCCGCCTCATCCCGCGGGAGCGGGACGCCGGCCTCGTCCAACTCCCGGACCACGCAGGCCAGCTCGGCATCGTCCATCCCGGACCCGAGGCCGTCGAACACGTCGAAGGCGACCTGCTCGGAGCGGCTGAGGTCATCGAACCCGAGTTCGCCCCCACCACATGCGGTCAACACCAGCAGCGCCGCGATCGACGCGGCCCCCGTTCGCTTCATCACGGTCGCTCCTCGACGGTTCGGGTGACAACGCAGCGAGGGGGCGGCTGCATGGGTCGACCGGTGATCCCCTCATCGGTCACGCCGTTGAGGTCGGTGCGAACCCGATGGCACCTGGACCAGGTCGGATGACCACACCCCGTACCCCCTCACGGTGCCTCATGTGCACCGGTTCGCGGAACACTACCGACGTTCGTCGGTAGTGTCGAGCGTCACCCGACGCCTGCTCGCGAAGAGCATGCGACGGCGCCTGCAGGAGGGATCCCCGTGACCACTCGCGATGGTTCGCCATCGGACGACGGCGAACGCCGCGCTCCGTTCCACACGGAGACGACCGCCGACACCCTCGACGCTCCGGCGCCCGCCGTGGTGGCGTTCGATGTGGGCGAGGTCCTGATCGACGAGTCGCGGGTCTGGGACGTCTGGGCCGAGCTGCTCGGCGTCTCCCCGTTGACCTTCGCGGCGGTGCTCGGCGCCGCGATCGTCCAGGGCCAGGACCACCGGGCGGTGTTCCCGCACGTCGCTCCCAACGTCGACTGGCACGCGCTGGAGGACGACCACGAGGAGCGCTACGGCGGTTTCCAGGAGGCCGACCTCTACCCGGACGTGCGTGGCTGCCTCGACGACCTGCGTCAGGCCGGTCTCCGGGTCATCATCGCGGGCAACCAGCCCCAACGGCGCAGCGACCAACTGGCGGCGCTGGAGCTGCCGTGCAACGTGGTGACGACCTCGGAGGAGCTCGGGGTCGAGAAGCCGGATCCCGGCTTCTTCGAGGCCGTGCTCGACCTCGCCCAGGTGGCGGATCCCTCGGAGGTGCTGTACGTGGGCGACCGCGTCGACAACGACGTCGCGCCCGCGCAGGCCATCGGCCTGCGTACCTGCTGGCTCCGGCGAGGTCCGTGGGGTCAGCTCCAGGACCTCCCCGACGAGGTCGTCCCCGACCTCACCCTGGAGGGTCTCGGTGAGCTCCCGGTCCTCCTGGCCGCGTGGCACGAGGAGGGGGCGGCCGCAGCCAACGACGAGCCACCGCGAGGTGCATCGTGAGCGAACAGGGCAAGCGAGCGGCCGGACGTGCCGCAGCCGAACTGGTCGAGCCGGGGATGCGGCTGGGACTCGGGACGGGTTCGACGGTGGAGCATCTGCTCGTCGCACTGGCCGAACGTGACCTGGACGTCGCCGGGATCCCGACCTCGGAAGCCACCGCGGCCCGGTGCCGCGAGCTCGGCTTGCGGTTGATCACCCCGGACGAGGTCGACGAGCTCGACCTGGCCATCGACGGCGCCGATGAGATCGACCCGCAGCTCTCCGCGACCAAGGGTGGAGGTGGTGCCCTGCTCCGCGAGAAGGTGGTGGCGTCCATGGCACGGCGCTTCGTCCTGATCGCGGGCCGCGAGAAGCTGGTGGAGCGGCTCGGCGATTCCTTCCCGCTCCCCATCGAGGTGGTGCCGTTCGCCATCGCGCCGGTGACCAGGGAACTGACCTCGCGCGGGTTCGACGTCCAGGTCCGACGGGACCCGGATGGGCAACAGACCCGGACCGACAACGGCAACGCGCTGCTCGCCGCGCGCTACCCGGGCGGCATCGACGACCCGGCCATCACGGACGTGACGCTCACGATGCTGCCGGGCGTGGCCGCCTCCGGGCTGTTCGTCGAGCTCGCCCATCTGGCCGTGATCGCGAGCGGTGACGACATCGAGGTGGTCCGTCCGGCCGTCGAGCCCACCACCGACGCCAGCGACCAACCCGGCGGCGGGTGACGCGACGCGGACGCGCTCCCCTCCGGTGGCACGACGCGCCCCGGTGGCCTGGCGACGCGCGACGCGGTAGCTAGCGGTCCTCGTCGTCGATGACCTGCGCGGCGGCGGCCGCCGCGGTGTCCTCCACGGCCGTGCCCTGCCGACCCAGCCCCGCGGCGACGACGCCGACGATGCGTTCGAGGTCATCGACCGAGGTGAACTCGATCGTGAGCTTGCCCTTGCGCGCCCCCATGCTGATCTTGACTCGAGCTTCAAGTGCGTCGGACAGATCGTCCTGCAGCTCGATCAGCCCCGGCGCCGTCGCGGTGCGTCGTCGGGGTGGACTGCTGCCGCTCTCCGGGTCGTCGAGCAGGCGCAGGCGGACGAGCTCCTCGGTGTCGCGCACCGACAGGCCCTCGTTCACGATCCGGTCGGCGACCTTCGTCTGCTGGGCGACGTCATCCAGTGCCAGCAGCGCCTTGGCGTGTCCGGCGCTCAGGACCCCCGCCGCGACGCGACGTTGGACGGGCGGTGGCAGCTGCAGCAGCCGGAGCGTGTTGCTGATCGACGGGCGGGACCGGCCCAACCGGCTCGCCAACTCCTCCTGGGTGACCCCGAACTCCTCGAGCAGTTGCTCGTAGGCGGCCGCCTCCTCCAGCGGGTTGAGCTGGACCCGGTGGATGTTCTCGACCAGGGCTTCCTTGAGCAGATCCGTGTCGTCGGTGTGTCGGACCACGACGGGCACCGTGGCCAGCTCGGCCAGCTTCGCGGCGCGCCACCGACGCTCACCAGCGATGAGCTCGTAGGACCCGTCGTCGCGGGGGCGAACCACCAGCGGTTGGAGCACCCCGACGTCGGCGAGGGAGACGGCCAACCCTTCGAGTTCCTCGGGGTCGAAGACCTCGCGGGGCTGCCGGGCATTGGGGGTGATCCGTTCCGGAGAGACCTCCAGAAGGGTCGCGGTCGCCGCGGGGATCGTCGCGTCCGGTGCGAGCCCCGGTGGTGGAACCGCGTCCGTCCCGACCGCATCGCTGGGCGGTGGTGGTGGTGGGGCGGAGACCGGTGACGTCCCGTCCGCACCCCCCGTCGCAACCCCGTCTGCCTCCGGGTCGGGTCCCGCCGGTTCGTCCCCGCCGGCGTCCGACGTTCTTGCGGTGGGGTAGCGGACCGTCACGCCGTCAACGGGATCCGGGAGGTCTTCCTCCTCGGACGCCGACGCGTCCTCCTCCGGGGTTGGGGGGATCAACGCCGCGAGTCCGCGGCCGAGTCCGGAGCGGCGGCTCACGGTTGGACCTCCTCGTCAGAACCGGAGCCGGGGATGGCTGCCGGGGTTCCGTCAGGCTCGGTGGTGTCCTCGCCGAGCAACCGGTCGAGTGGTGACGTGTCGTGGTGATCCGAAGCGAGATCGAACCGCTCCACCATCTCCGCAGCCAACCGGTCGTATGCCCGGGCACCGCGGCTCGCCGGATCGAACGTGGTGATGGGCTGCCCGAAACTGGGTGCTTCTGACAGGCGGACGGTCCGCGGGATCACCGTCTCGTACGCGCGATCGCCGAAGTAGTTCCGGACCTCGTCCACGACCTGTTGGGCGAGGTTGGTGCGACCGTCGTACATGGTCAGGACCACCCCGCCGAGCTCCAGATCGGTGTTGAGGTTGTCGCTGACGAGCTCGACGGTCCGCAGGAGCTGGCTGAGACCCTCGAGGGCGTAGTACTCGCACTGGATCGGAACCATGACCTGATGCGCCGCGACCAGCCCGTTGATCGTGAGCAATCCCAGCGATGGAGGGCAATCGATGAGCACGAGATCGTACGAGGTTCGGGACGGTTCGAGCGCGCGCCGGAGCCGGAGTTCCCGCGAGAACGCGGGGACCAGCTCGACCTCGGCACCAGCGAGGTCGAGCGATGCGGGCAACAACGCCAGGCCGGGTACATCGGTCGTGCGGATCGCTTCAGCAGCGTCCTGACCGTCGACGAGCACGCCGTAGGTGGACGCATCACCCTCATCGAGCCGGACACCGAGCCCCGTGGACGCGTTGCCCTGGGGATCGAGGTCTACCACCAGGACGCGGACCCCGAGCTTGGCCAGCGACGCCGCAACGGAGACGGTCGTCGTGGTCTTGCCGACCCCACCCTTCTGGTTGGCGACGCAGATCACGGTCCCGAGCGGCGCAGGCGCCTCCTCGAGCGGGTTCTCCAGGGCCATCCACAGCCTCCCGTTGCCGCTCCGGGCAACCGCAGGGGTCTCGCTCGGGTGCCCCGCGACCCCGCGTTCGGTCAGGCGGGCCGTTGCAGCATAACAACCCGGAGGGGGGCCACCGCGTCGTCTCCACCATCAGCGTCGGGCGTGGCCGCGACCGTCAAGCCTGCGCGAGCGATGGCGGGTTCCGCCGCCTGCAACTCCTCCGCCCATCGCTCGCCCTTGAGCGCATAGATCCGGCCGCCCGGTGCGAGGAAGGGCGTGCACCAGGGGACCAGCTGCGTGAGCGACGCCACCGCCCGGACCGTCACCACGTCGAACGATCCCGCGAGGCTCCCTGCCCCCAGCTGCTCCGCCCGCCCCGTGTGGACCTGAACCTGGAGACCGATCGCTCCCGCGGTCTCCTCCAGGAAGCGCGTCTTCTTGCGCGTGCTGTCCAGCAGTTCGACCGTGAGATCCGAGCGGACGATGGCGACCACCATCCCCGGGAAGCCACCCCCTGACCCGACATCGAGCACGCGGGCTGGCCCAGGCGGCAGGAGTTCCGAGAGCGCGATCGCCTCCGGCACGTGGCGGCTGTGGAGCTCCGTTCGTGCGCGCTTCGAGACGAGGTTGTGCGCTGAGGACGCGACTGCATCGGCGAACGCGGTCAACTGCTCACGCTGGGCGGGTGTGATCTCCATCGCGCGAGCCTACCCACGTCCAGGTCCACCCGGCGGCGAGGGCCCGTTCCGCGACGGGCTCGGTGCACCGGGCCCCGACCGACGATCCGTTCGGAGGTTGCCGGCGCATCGACGACCACCAGCCGCGTCCTGCGGTGTCCGCGGCGCGTTCCACGTGGAACGCCGCCCCGAGGGACCCAGGCGAGCTCCGGTGAACCCAGGTCCAGGGCGCGCAACTGGAGCCTCCCGGGGTCCTTCCCGAGCGTCGAGACCCTGCTCGCTCCTTCAGCAGCGACCATCGGCCACCGGTGCGGCGAACCCCCACGAGGGGCGCCGCCCACGCATCCCGCGTGCTTGGTGACCTCAGGCTGCGGGGTTGGACACGTCCGCGAGGCTAGAAGGAGCGACCAGCCTCGCGGACGGTGCCGGGTCCGTGAGGTGCTCAGCACCAGCGGCGCGGTTTCTCGGGGGCAAGGGGCATGGATGGTTCACCCACGAAGGCAGCCCAAGTACCTCGTCCCCTGACGCACCGTCAGGAGGATCGAGGCACCCACAGCCTCCGCGAAGGTCGGCACCCAGGGAATCACGTCCTCCCGGGACTCACGGCCAGCTCGGTCAGCGTCGGTCACCGCCTATGTACCGACCTCGTACATCTCGGCCCGGCACGTCCATCGGCCGTGGGAACGCGTCCGGAGCACCACCACAACCGTCGCTCCAGGGGCGTTCACGACCTGTGCCATCAGGTCCTGCTGTGGGGTGCTTCGCTCGCTTCCTACCTGGCCGTGGCACGAGCC
>SKNP01000428.1 GCA_007120485.1 Nitriliruptoraceae bacterium | reverse complement strand
CCTCGACGTGGTCGCGCACGATGGCGAAGCACCGGGGCTCCTCGGCTACGACCGCAACAACCTCTCCGATGCGGTCGAGGACCTGTGGCAGCGACGCCCCACCTGCTGCCTGACCCGCGGACGGGCGGAGACCGAGTACGTCGGGGTGCTGTGGGAGCACGACGGGGCGAGCTGGTACCGGACGGCGGCGGTCCACGTCGACGACGTCATCGATGGCCGGGTCGGCGTGCTCGAGTTCACCGACGATGCCGCGCTGCTCGACCGGGTCGAGTGCGAGGCTCCCGACCCCCGTGAGCTCGACGAGGGCACCCGCTGGGAGGAGTGGGACGAAGGCGCGGACGGCACCGCCCGCTGAACCCGGTCAGCGCTGAAGCTCCTCCCACGTCGCGGGAGCGATCGTCCGCAACGGCTCGACGCCGAGGTAGCGGTCCCCGCTCGAGCTGGCGACCGGACCCAGGCGTTCACGATCGGCGCCGGCGCCGTCCCGGACGGACGCCGCCACATGGGCGTGGACGACCTCGCCGACCACCAGGTGGCTGTCGCCGACGGGCACGACCTGCATGACCCGGCACTCCAGGTGCGCGGGCGCGGCGGCGACCCGTGGGGCGTCCACCATCGCGGCGGACGTCGCCTCGACACCGGCGAGGGTGAACTCGTCCACCTCCCGGGGCGCGTCCGCGGCGGTGATGCTCATCGCGTCGAGCAGCGCGTCGGTCATCACGTTGACGACGAACTCGCCGGAACCGCGCGCGTTCGCCAGCGTGTCACGGTCGCCGGTCGCGGTGAACACCACGCACGGCGGGACCACGCTCGCCTGCGTGAACCACGAGTAGGGAGCCAGGTTGCGCACCCCCGACGTCGAGACGGTCGAGATCCACGCGATCGGCCTCGGCACGATCAGGGACGTCAACAGGTCGTAGATCGTGTCCGCGTCCTGCCCGGCCATCGGCAGCTCGAGGGCATCGGTCGTCATCTCCGCCACGTCCACATCGCTCCATCGGGGGTCGAAGGCGCGCGCACCCTAGGCCGTGTTGGTCACCTCGCGTTGAACTCCTTCGCCTCCGGGTGGTGCTCTGTTCGTTGGGCGTGGCCCACCCTCCGGCTGCCGTGTTGGTCACCTCGCGTTGAAGTACTTCGCCTCCGGGTGGTGCTCTGTTCGTTGGGCGTGGCCCACCCTCCGGCTGCCGTGTTGGTCACCTCGCGTTGAAGTACTTCGCCTCCGGGTGGTGCACGACGATCGCGGAGGTGGACTGCTCGGGGTGGAGCATGAACTCGTCGGTGAGTTCGACGTCGATCAGCTGCGGGTCGACCAGGCGGAACAGCTTGGCCTGGTCCTCGAGGTCCGGGCAGGCGGCGTACCCGAACGAGTACCGCGAGCCGCGGTAGCCCTGTCGGAACCAGTCCTGCGCCGTCGGCCCGTCGTCGTCGGCGATCCCGAGCTCCTCGCGGATGCGGCGGTGCCACAGCTCCGCGAGCGCTTCGGCCATCTCCACACCGAACCCGTGGGCGAACAGGTAGTCCTGGTAGCGGTCACGGGCGAACAGGTCGGCCGCCACGTCGCTGATACGGCGGCCCATCGTCACCACCTGCAGGGGCAGGACGTCAGCGACCTGCTGTTCGATCGGTCGGAAGAAGTCGGCGATGCACAGGAACCGGCCCGTGGTCTGCCGCGGGAAGTGGAACCGGACCAGTTCGCGTTCCAGCGGGGCGTCCGGGTCCCACACCACCAGATCGTCACCATCGCCGTTGGCCGGGTAGTAGCCGTACACCACCTCCGGGGTGACCACCTTCTCGGCCTGGGCCCGTGCCAGCCACTCGCGCAGGACCGGCCGTGCCTTGGTCTCGAGCAGCTCGGTGTACTCCTCCGGGGAGCGGTCACCGGGGGTGAAGCCCCACTGGTTGCGGAACAGCGCGACCTCGTTGATCAGCGGGACCACGTCACCGACCGGGATGCCGCGCACGGACCGCTGGCCCCAGAACGGTGGGGTGGGGACCTGGACGTCGGTGGCCACGACCGAGCGAGGTCGGCCGGCGGCGTCACGGGCCGGAGCTTCCTGCTGCTGGCGGGTGATCGTCGGCTTGCGGCGCTCGCGTCGTTCCGCCAGCTGGGTGCGTCCGTCACCGCTGGCGCGTGCCTCCATGACCGTGTTCAGCACCCGGAGGCCCTCGAACGCGTCCTTGCAGTAGAACACCTCGCCGTCGTAGATCGCGCGTAGATCGTCCTCCACGTAGCCCCGGGTCAACGCCGCGCCACCGAGCAGGACCGGGTACGCCGCGGCGAGGTCCCGCGCGTTCAGTTCCTCGAGGTTCTCACGCATGATCACGGTGGACTTGACCAGGAGGCCGGACATCCCGATCACGTCGCAGCGGTGCTCCTCCGCGGCGCTGAGGATCGCATCGATCGGCTGCTTGATCCCCAGGTTGATGACGTCGTAGCCGTTGTTGCGCAGGATGATGTCGACCAGGTTCTTGCCGATGTCGTGGACGTCGCCCTTGACCGTGGCCAGCAGCACGCGGCCCTTCGAAGCCGACGGTCCGTCGTCAGCTTCGATGTGCGGTTCGAGGTGGGCCACCGCGGTCTTCATCGCTTCCGCCGACTGCAGGACGAACGGCAGCTGCATCTGCCCGGACGCGAACAGCTCGCCGACGGTGGCCATCCCGGCCAACAGGAACCGGTTGATGATCTCCAGCGGTGGGTGCTGCTCGAGCGCCTCGTCGAGGTCCGCGTCGATGCCGTCCTTGTCGCCGTCGACGATGCGCCGTTCGAGCCGTTCCTCGACCGGGAGCGAGGCCAGCTCCTCATCGGTGGCCTTGGCTTCGCTCTCGCCCTCGAACAACGCCATGAGGTGGTGCAGCGGGTCGTAGTCCTCAGCGGCGCTGCCGGCCTTGCCGGCGGTGCCGCGCCGGTCGTAGATCAGGTCGGTGGCGACCTGGACGTGCTCGTCGGGGATCCGGTGCAGCGGCAGGATCTTGCCCGGGTGGACGATGGCCGAGTCGAGCCCGTGGTCCATCGCCTCCTTGAGGAACACGGAGTTGAGGACCTGCCTGGCCGCCGACGACAACCCGAACGACACGTTGGACACGCCGAGGGTGGTCGCACACCCGGGGATCGCGGCCTTGACCCGTCGGATCGCCTCCAGCGTCTCCATCGCGTCGTGCCGCAGGTCCTCCTGGCCGGAACCGAGCGGGAACGTCAGGCAGTCGAAGATCAGGTCGTGCGGTTCGAGTCCGAACTCCTCGATAGCGATCCGGGCGATGCGCTCGCAGACCTCGACCTTCCAGTCCGCGGTCCGTGCCTGACCCTGCTCGTCGATGGCCAAGACCACGACCGCAGCGCCGTAGCGCTTGGCCAACGGCAGCAACCGGTCGGTCTTGGTGCGGCCGTCCTCGAGGTTCACCGAGTTGATGACGGCCCGGCCGCCGATGCGCAGCAGCGCGGCTTCGATCAGTTCGGGTTCGGTCGAGTCGATCACCAGCGGCAGCGTCGACTGCGTCGCGTAGCGGTCGACGATCGCGGTGATGTCGGGCACGCCGTCGCGTCCGACGTAGTCGACGCAGACGTCCAACACGTGGGCGCCTTCGCGGATCTGGGAGCGAGCCAGCTGCACGGCACCGTCCCAGTCCTCGTTGAGCAGCAGCTCCCGGAACGCCTTGGATCCGTTGGCGTTGGCGCGTTCACCGATCGCCAGGAAGGCGTTCTCCTGCTCGATCGGAACCGCCGAGTACAGCGACGCCAGCTGGGGGCGCCACTCGACCTCGACCACCCCCCGGGGATCGTCGCGCTGCGCGGCGCTGAGGCGTGCCGGATCGGTGAGCGCTCCGGCAGCACCGGTCCGCACGACCCCAGGATCGTCCACGGCACGGGGTCGTGGGGTCAGCCCCGCGACCGCGTCGACCACCGCGGCCAGATGCGCCGGGGTCGTCCCGCAGCAGCCACCGACGATCGAGACGCCCAGGTCCTCGACGAACTCGCGCTGGGCCGCCGCCAGCCCCTCCGGCTCCAGCGGGTAGACGGTCGCGTCACCGTCGAGGTAGGGGATGCCGGCGTTGGGGATCACCGAGATCGGCAGACGGGAGGCTCGCGAGAGGGTGCGGACGTGCTCGCGCATGTCCTCCGGTCCGGTCGCGCAGTTCATCCCGAGCACGTCGATCGCCAACGGATCGAGCGCGGCGATGGCCGCCTGGGGCTCGGTGCCCAGCAGCATCGTGTTGATGTCCTTCTCGACCGTGAACTGCACCATCAACGGGACGCGGGCGCCGCGTTCGACGAACACGTCGTTGGCGGCGGCGACCGCCGCCTTGATCTGGAGCAGGTCGAAGCAGGTCTCGATCAGCAGCGCGTCGCTGCCACCGTCCAGCAGTCCGCGGACCTGCCGCCGGTAGCCGTCCTCCATCGTCGGGACATCGATGAAGTCCCGGGTGGTGGACGGGTCCTTGCCAAGCGACAGCGACGGAGCGCGGGTGCCCGGTCCGATCGACCCGACCACCCACCGCGGATCCGCGGTGGTGGCGTAGGCGTCGACGGCCCGGCGTGCCACCTCGGCGGCCAGCCGGTTGAGTTCCTCGGTGTCGTCACCCAGCCCGTACTCGTCCAGCACCCAGGGAGCACCCCCGAAGGTGTCGGTCTGGACCGCGTGCACCCCGACGTCGAGGAAGTCCCGGTGGACCTGTTCGACGATGTGCGGTGCGGTCCGCACGAGGACCTCGTTGCACCCGTCCAGCGCGTCGCCCCCGAAGTCGTCCGCGGTCAGGTCGGCGTTCTGGAGCGAGGTCCCCATCCCCCCGTCGAAGACCACGACGCGTTCGCGCAGCGTGTCGAGGAAGGGGTGGCTGGCGAGCGGTGGCAGCGGGGCAGACATGGCTGGAGGGTACGCCGCGCACGGAAGCTACGACATGGGTGATGCGGGATGATCCGTCCACAGGCAGCCGCGCTGCGCCGGACGCGTGGACGTATCCTGTCCGGCGCGTCGTGGTCATCGAAGGGACGGGGGTTCGGCGTGCTCGAGGAGTGGAAGCGGCGGTTCGAACGGACCGGTGAGGTGACGGTTCGCGCCTCACGGCGCGGTGCGGCGATCGGCGTCGCCGCGGCGCTGGTCATGTTCGGTGTGTCGATGGTGCTGCTGCTGATCCCCGGCTCGCGCTACCCGCTGCTGCTGGTCCGGACCGTCGGATGGGTCGGTGCGGTGTTCTTCGGGGTGGGGCTCGTCGTGCTGCTGCGCTCGATGCTGGTCCCGCCGGTGTTGCTGCATCTCGATCGGGGGTCGCTCACCCCGCGGCACCTCCCCCCAGCTGGCTGGGAGGAGCTGCTCGGAGCTCAGACCGTCCAGACGGGCGGGTGGACGCTCGCCCGTCTGGAGTTCACCCCGGGCTACTGGGCCCGGATCACCGCGACCGAACCGTCGGGTGGTCACCTTCGTCGGTGGGCGATGTCGGCGGAACGTCGACGGGGCGAGGCGCGGATCGGGCCGATGGTCACCGGTGGCGGTGCGGAGGTGGTGCGCTTGGTGCTGTGGGCACGACAGCAGATCGGGGTCGGCGGGCCCGGCCCGTCGTGAAGCGATCGCGTCGAGCTGGCGACGTTGCCACGCCGGCCGGATGCGTTGCGGCGAGGCGATGAAGACGCCGAGGCTGAGCAGCCCGACGACGAAGGCGAGCGTGAGCACCGGCATGAGCACCCGGTCGGCGAACGGCACCCCCAGCGACGTCAGCATCGAGGTGAGGCCGACGACGAGGAAGATCAGGCCGATGGGCATCAACAGGTAGAGGTGTTGGGTGATCGCGTCCGGGTCGCCGTGGCGTGGGAACCGCCCCCGCCACTGGG
>SKNP01000197.1 GCA_007120485.1 Nitriliruptoraceae bacterium | reverse complement strand
TCGCCCGCGGGGTCATCGGCGACCACCGACCACCGGATCTCCTGCGGTTCGGGTTCGCGCCGCTGTACGTGACGCACGTCGACGTCTGGGACGCCGTCGAGGACCTCACGGAGGTGCTCACCACGCGGGCGTGGGACACCCCGGAGTTCCGCCGGCAACGCATGGTCCCCTGACGGTGATCCTCAGACCAGCGTGATCGCTCGCCCCTCGGTCGCACCGATCTGCGAGGCGATCCGGTCCATGACCTCGCCGGGCACCTCGTCGTCCAGGCTGAGCGCCATGATCGCTTCGCCTTCGACGTCGCTGCGGCCGACCTGTGCCGCGGCGATGTTGACCCCGGCCTCGCCGAAGCCGTTGCCGACGATGCCGATGATCCCGGGCCGATCCTCGTAGCGGAAGAACGCCATGTAGGGCGTCGGCTCGATGTCGATAGGGGTGTTCCAGACCTCGATCAGTCGCTCGCGCTCACCCGGGTGCAGGATCGTGCCGGCGACACGGATCGGCCGCCCGTCGCGGGTCACGCCCGACACCCGCAGGACCGACACGTAGTCCTCGCTGTGCGGGTCGGAGATCTCGCGCACGTTGAGCCCGCGCTCCTCCGCCAGCAGCGGCGCGTTGACGAACGTGACCGGCTCGCTGCAGACCGGCGACAGCAGCCCACGCAGGACCGACAGGCCCAGCACCCGGCCGTCCTCGTCGGCGATCGCACCGAGGTACTCCACGGTGACCTCGGAGCGCAGACCCTGGTCAGCGAGCGCGGTGAGCATCCGGCCGAGCTCCTCGCCGAGGGGCAGGAAGCTCTTGAGGTCGTCAGCGACCGGACCGCCCTGGACGTTGACCGCGGAGGCGACGAACTCGCCGGCCAACGCGAGGTTGACGTACTCCGCCACCTGCGTGCCGGCCTTGTCCTGCGCCTCTTCGGTCGAGGCGCCCAGGTGCGGGGTGACGATCGCGTTGTCCAGCTCGAACAGCGGCGAGGCGACCGTCGGCTCGGACTCGAACACGTCGATCCCGGCGCCGGCGATCACGCCGTCGCGCAACGCCTCGGCGAGATCCTCCTCCACGACGATGCCGCCTCGGGCGACGTTGACCAGACGCGCGGTCGGCTTCATCTTCGCGAGCCGCGTCCGGTCGAGCAGTCCGGTCGTATCGTGGGTCTTCGGCAGGTGCACGGTGAGCACATCCGCGCGCGTGAGGACCTCGTCGACGGTGTCCACCAGTTCGACCCCTAACCGGGCGGCACGCTCCGGTGCGACGAACGGGTCGTAGGCGAGCAGCCGCATCCCGAGGGCATGGCAGCGCTGCGCGACCAGCGTGCCGATCCGGCCCAGTCCCAGCACACCCAGGGTCTTGTCGTGCAGCTCCGTGCCGGTCCAGGTCGAGCGCTCCCAACGCCCGTCACGCAGCGCGCCGTGCGCCTGGGGGATGTTGCGTGCCAACGCGAGGATCATCGCCACGGTGTGCTCGGCGGCGGAGATGACGTTGGACTGCGGCGCGTTGCAGACGATCACCCCGGCCTTGGTGGCCGCGTCCACGTCCACGTTGTCCAGCCCGACGCCGGCGCGCGCCACCACCTTGAGCCGATCGGCGGCCGCGAAGACATCGGCGTCGATCGTGGTCTGCGACCTCACGACGATGGCGTCGTAGCCGGGGACGGCCGCGATGAGGTCGTCCTTGTCCAGCCCGGTGCGGACGTCGACATCGTGGTGCTCACGCAGGGCAGCGACACCGGCTTCGGCGAGCTTGTCAGCGACGAGGATCTTCACGTAGGGACTCCGGATGCGGGAGGGCGAGCGGGAGCGGTGGTGGGGACCGGCGGCAGGTCGTGGTGCTCGCCAGCGGGTGACGCCGACGACCCGGACCCACCGGCAGCTCGGCGGCGAGGTGCCGTGGTCCTGGCGGTGCGCGGAGGACGTCTGGAGCGGTGGTGCTGCCACCAGCGACGCGACGAGGCGATGAGACGCTCACGGACCGACCGAGCGGCGCACCGCGCTCGCAGGGTACGGGGCCGACGGCGGGAACCGAAGCGCGCCCCGCATCGTGCCCCGAGCGATCACGCTCTGAGCTCAGTCGCGCCCCGGGGCGTCCTGTTGGGGTAGGTGCCGCACGTCCTCGGGGACCTGGTTGATCATCGTCGGCGTCGCCCGGGAGACGTAGGCGAGCAGGTACCACCGGGCCTCCTCCGGCCAGTCGGTCTGCTCGTGGACGGCGGCGGTCATCAACTCCGCCCACCGCATCGCGGCCTCGGGCGTGATCGGGAACGGCGCGTGCCGCATGCGCAGGCGGGGGTGGCCACGATCCGCGCTGTAGACGTCCCCACCGCCCCAGTACTGGGCGAAGAACCGGGCGAGGTGGTCCTTGCCGGGTTCGAGGTCGTCGGGGTACATGGGCCGCAGCAGCTCGTCCTGCTCCACCCGCGCGTAGAACGACGCCACCAGCCTCCGGAACGCGGGCAGACCGCCGACGGCGTCATGGACGTCGTGTGCTTGGAGCTGCGGATCGTCGTTGCTCACAGCGGCCGTTCGAAGTAGGCGACGTCGAGGTAGCGGCCGAACTTGTGGCCAGCTTCGGTCAGGGTGCCACGGTGGACGAACCCGAAGCGTTCATGGAACCGGACGGACGTCGGGTTCGGCAACGCCACGATCGCGTACGCCCGATGGAAGCGCTCGTCCACCTCGAGTTGGTCCAACAGCTCCGCGTAGAGGGCGCTACCCACGCCGCGGCCTTGCACGTCGGGCGCGGCGTAGACCGACAGTTCCACGGAACGGTCGTAGGCGGCCTTCGGTCGGAACCGCTGGGTCTCGACGAAGCCGGCCACCTCACCGTCGAGTTCAGCGACGAGCAGGCGGTGCCCACCTTCAACGATCGGCCCCTCGAAGCGGTCGCGCCACTCCCGGGGCGTGCGCACCTCCGTGTTGAAGGTGGTGGTGGTCCGGAGCACGTAGTGGGTGTAGATAGCCGCGACGGCCGGGAGGTCGTCGGCGGTCGCGTGTCGAACCGTCAGCGTCGTCATCGCCGCGACGCTACCGGCCGGATCGACCGCTGCGGGTCGCGCTCGGTGCGTGGTCGCGGCGATGGGTGGCTCGACCGCTCAGATCCGCAGTAGGCGTGCGAACCGGCGGGTCGCGACGCGGAGCCCGAACGTGCCGAGGGCCGCGAGCACCAGGGCGTGTCCCAGCAGGACCCACTCGATCGCTCCCAGCGTCAGTCCTCGGACCAGCGCGACCCCGTGGTACAGCGGTGAGAGCTGCGCGATCCAGCGGACCGCCTCCGGGTAGACCTCCAACGGGTAGAAGGTCGCGGAGAACAGGAACAGCGGCAACATCACCAGTTCGACCAGGTCGAAGTCCTGCCAGCTACGCATGTAGGTGGTCGCCATGAGCCCGAGCCCGGCGAAGCAGTACCCGATCAGGCTGGCGGCGGGCAGCGCCAGCAGCGCCCACCATGACGGCACGAGCCCCACGGCGGTCGCGATCACCAGGAAGCTCGTCGCGTAGACCTGGCCCCGCAGCAACGCCCAGCTCAGCTCCCCGACCGCGATGTCGCGTGGCGTGACCGGCGTGGCCAGCATGGCGTCGTAGACCTTGCCCCACTTGAGCTTCGAGAACACGTTGATCGTGGACTCGTAGGTGCCGCCGTTCATCGCCGATGCGGCCAGCAGCGCGGGTGCGACGAAGACCCCGTAGGGGATCGCCTGGCCGTCGGGTCCGACGACCTCGCCGACCAGCCCACCGACGCCGATGCCCAACGCGAACAGGTAGAACATCGGCTCGAACAACCCGCTGACGAAGAGCAGCCAGCCACGCCGGGTCGACACCACGTTGCGCTCGACCAGACGCACGCTGCGTCCGAGCAGCCGCGGTGGCGTGATCCGCCAGGCGCTGCTGGCGGTGTCGGCGCGCGTCCCGGCGGGCCTCATCGGCGCAGCATCCGAGCGAACAGCCGGGTACCGACCACCACGCCGACGACGCCGACCGCCGCGATGACGCCGAGGTGCCAGGCCCATGGGAGCGTCGGGTCACCGCCCAGCGCGAGCGCGCGGGTCAACTCGACGCCGTGCCACAGCGGGATGACGTAGACGACCGGCTGGATCGCGTCGGGGAGTTGCTCCACGGGGAAGAACGTGCCGGAGAACAGGAACATCGGCAGGATCAGGAACCGGTTCATGCCGGCGAGCACCTGCGGGGAGTCCCGGGTGACGACGAACGCGCTCATCGCCGCGGTGGTGACTACGCCGTTGAACGCAGCCGGCAGGACCGCCAGGAGCCCGCGCCCGAAGGGGATCGCCCCGAACGCCGCGGCGATCGTGACGAACGCCAGCCCGATCACGGCGATCCGGATGACCGACCACAACAGGTTGCCGAGGAACAGGTCGCGGGGTCGGACGGGGCTGTTGATGGTCGATCGGTAGGTCCCGACCCAGCGCATCCCCGCCATCACCGGGAACATCCCGTCCGCCGAGCCGGCCTGCATCAGCGATGCGGCGAGTAGGCCCGGCGCGAACCACGCCAGGTAGGTCGGCGCGGCCAGTGCATCGGCCGTCGCGGGCCCGTCGTCGACCAGGGTGCCGAGCCCGACGCCGATGGCGGTGAGGAACAGGGCCGGCCGCACCAGCGCTCCCACCGTGGTGCCTCGCCAGGTGTGCCGGTAGGTCCGAGCATGCCCCTCCAGCACGCGCAGGGCGATGGGGGTCGCCACGTCCGTCTCCTTCCGGGTGACCCGCGGCGACGTCGGCCGGTAGGTCAGTCGATCAGCTGGCGGCCGGTCAGCCGCAGGAACACGTCCTCGAGGCTCGCCCGGCGGGTGAGGAGGGTCAGCGGGTCCAGGGCCAGCTCGTTGACCGCATCGATGGCCGCGTCACCGTCGGGGGTGTAGACCAGCAACCGGTCCGGAAGGGACTCGAGACGATCGATCCGGCGGTCGTCGTCGAGCTGCTCCAACCGCTCGATGGCGGGTGCCTGCTGCCCATCGATGAACCGTAGCTCCAGGACCTCACGGCTGACGTGACGGTCGATCAGCTCCCGCGGGGAGCCCTGCGCGACGATGTGGCCCTGGTCCATCACCACGAGGCGGTCGCAGAGCTGCTCGGCCTCGTCCATGTAGTGGGTGGTCAGCAACAGGGTGACGCCACGCCGCTTGAGCTGGTAGAGCCGTTCCCACAGCGCGTGACGTGCCTGGGGGTCGAGTCCGGTCGTCGGCTCGTCCAGGAGGACGAGCTCCGGGTCGTTGATCAACGACCGGGCGATCACCAGGCGTCGCTTCATACCGCCGGAGAGCGGATCGACCTTGTCGTTGCGCCGGTCCGACAGTTGCACGAAATCGAGCAGTTCATCGATGCGTGACCGCAGGACCGGCCGCGGGAGGTCGAAGTAGCGACCGAAGACGTAGAGGTTCTCCGCGACGGTGAGGTCCTGATCCAGGGTGTCCTCCTGCGGCACGACGCCGAGTCGCGCACGAAGCTCGACCCCGTCGGCTTCCGGGTCGAGTCCGAGCACCCGCAGGTAGCCCTCGCTGATCGGGGAGGTGGCGCCGATCATGCGCATCGCGGACGTCTTGCCGGCGCCGTTCGGCCCGAGGAACCCGAACGCCTCACCGGGTGCCACCTCGACGTCGATCCCAGCGACGGCGGTGAAGGCACCGAAACGCTTCACCAGCCCCCGTGCTTCGACCAGCGGGCTCAGTACAGCCCCGATGGTCGGAACCGGGCGTCGTGTGCGCGCATCGCGAACTTGTCGCTCATGCCGGCAACGTAGTCCACCGCGGCTTGCAGATCCGTCGAGGTGTCCAACCGGTAGCTGTCGGGGATCTCGTCGGGATGGTCGCGGTACCAACC
>SKNP01000216.1 GCA_007120485.1 Nitriliruptoraceae bacterium | reverse complement strand
ATCGTCCGCTTTGCCCACGTTGGCGGTGGTCCACCCGTTGACGTCAGCCACACCGGACACCCTCTGCTCGAGGAGGTCAGCCAGTTCGTCGCTGCTGTTCGGACTTGAGGGGCGGCAGACGCCCGGTCCGTCACGCGCCCAAGCCCCCACGTGGAAGTTGGTCAGGCGTTGTGTCCGCTGTTGCGGCCCGATTCCACCGAAAGAGGCCCGACTTGTGTTCGGTGGGAGGCACGACTTGTGTTCGGGCCTCGTGAGAGCGGGTGATGGGAATCGAACCCACGTTCCGAGCTTGGGAAGCTCGTGTTCTACCATTGAACTACACCCGCGAGAGCGCGAACCGTACTCGCTGGCCCGTTGGCACCGCAACGCAAGGGCCGCCGCCGCGCGACCTCATCGTGGGGGTGGACCTACGCTGGCACGTCCGAGACCTGCGCTTCGCCCTACCGGAGGCCCCGAGCCCGTGATCCTGTCCGACGGCACCATCCGCCGCAGCCTCGAGTCGGGTCGGATCGGCATCGACCCGCTCGATGAGGCCGCCATCCAGCCGGCCAGCATCGACGTGCGGCTGGCGGCCCAGTTCCGGGTGTTCGCCAACCACCGCTACCCCTACATCGACGTCGCGGCGGAGCAGCCGGAGCTGACCGAACTGATCGAGGTCCCGGAGGGTGAGCCGTTCGTCCTCCACCCCGGCGAGTTCGTGCTGGGCGCGACGCTGGAGCGGATCACGCTGGCGACCGACGTCGTCGCCCGTCTCGAAGGCAAGAGCTCGCTCGCCCGGCTGGGGTTGGTGATCCACTCCACGGCTGGGTTCATCGACGCGGGGTTCGACGGTGACGTGACGTTGGAGCTGTCCAACGTGGCGACCCTGCCGATCCTGCTGCACCCGGGGATGCGGATCGCCCAGTTCGCTTTCTTCAGCCTCGACGCCCCCGCCGAACGTCCCTACGGCCACGGTGCGAGCGGCTCGCGCTACCAGGGGCAGCGCGGACCGACCGCCTCCCGCTACCACCTCGGCCCTCCATCGGACCCGGCAGCGTCCTGATCCGCGCCGACCGCAGGCCCGGCTCCACCCCTCGCCTCGCCTCGCCCCGCCCCGGCCGGCCGCCGGCCCGCTGGGCGATCCGGGCGCCCCAGGTCGGGCGCTGCCCGCACATGCTGGTGACCTGCCGTGACCTCGCGCGACCCTGCGACGCTCACGGTCCGCAACCGCTCACGACGGAGCGTTCCGACCGCGCAACGGGGAAGGTGTCCACCGATGACCCGATCGACCATCGACCGGATCGTGCAACTCCATGACGATGCGCCGCCGGAGGTGATCACAACGCCACGTGAGCCGGTGGAGGCCGTCGAGGCCACGGGTCGCGACGAGCCAACGTCCGCGTCGCTCGGCGACAGCGAGTCGGGCGACGCCTGCTACCAAGCGCGCCTGGGCGCCCGCCTCCGGGCTGTCCGCCGCTCACAGGGCCTGCGGCTCCAGGACGTCGAGGAGCGCAGCGACGGTCGGTTCAAGGCCGTGGTCGTCGGGTCGTACGAACGCGGCGACCGGGCGGTTTCGGCCCACAAGCTCGCGGCGATGGCGGCCTTCTACGGCGTCGCGGTCGCCGATCTGCTGCCGGATGACGACCGTGTCCCCGGTCGTCCGGAGGAGCAGAGCACCTGTATCGCTGTTGACCGGCTCCTTGCCGCCAGCGGTGATCCGGAGCTCACGCCTCTCGTGCGTCTGGTCCAGCACGTGCAGTGGATGCGGGGTGACCAAGACGGCCAGCGGCTCGTGCTGCGCGAGGACGACCTGCGCACCGTCGCCGTGGCGTTGGGCGTGGACCCGGAGCACCTCCACGAGTGGTTGGCCCTGCGGGGGCTGCTCGCCCGCTGACGCTCGAGCCAAGGCTCGCCGGTCGACGCCCGAGCCGTCGTCCGTCCGCGGCATACGCGGGCGGGCACGTGCTGCGGTGGGAACTACAGCTAGCCGCGCTCGGTGTCGCGGGCGCGCTCGCCGACCGCCACGTCTGGCTCGCCGGCGGCGACGCGCGGCTCGATGGGCTCGACTCCGTCGCCCTGCTCCCTCGCCTGCGCTCGCTCCGACGGCTCGTCCGTGTCGTCCTCGGCCGTCTCGTCGGCCGGGTCGGCCTCGTCACCCTCATCGTCCTCGTCGTCCCGGTTGGTCATCACCACGTAGGTCGCGCCGGCGACGATGAGGCCAGCGATCACGATGCCGGGCCAACCCAGGATGCTGACCCCCTGGTCCAGCCACTGCCGGGATTGCGAGGACGGGTCGACGAGGACGACCGCGACGAACGCCGCGCAGAGCACCGTCACCCCGATCCCGATGGCCCGCTGCCAGCCCTCGTTGAGCCCGGCTCGCTCGCGCAGGATCTTGCCGGCCTTGATGATGCGTTTGATGCGCACGATGCGCAGCGCGCCAGCGAACCGCACCAACTGGATCAGCGGCCGGACGAGCCGCAGGAGCTGCGCGGGCCCCAGCGCGAAGATCACCGCGGGGACGATGATGACGATCAGCGCGAACAACCACCAGTTTCGGCGGGCCCAGGCTCGCTTGTCGTCCGCGACGGCCAGCAGCACGACCGTCTCGGCGATCAGGACCGCGCCGGAGAGGGTGTTGAGCCCGTCACCGATCGAGTTCCAGGGCTCGTCCATCAAGGTCAGGAACACCGCCGGCACCGAGGCCAGCGCCGCCACCAGCACGGGGATCGCGAGGCGCTTCGCGACCCGATCCGCGCGATCCTCGCGTGGTGTGTCTGCCTGGTCGGTGTCGGTCACCTCGACTCCCCAGCGGTGCTCGGACCGGTGCTCGGACCGCGATGCTCGGACGGGCCCCTCGCGTGGTCGACCGTAGCGAGCGGTAGCACGGCCCGAACGGCCTCCTCGCTGGCGACCTTGAGGGTCGGTTCGCTGTGACGCCGCCCCTGCGCGTCCCGCGAACGTCGCGTGCGTCCCGGCCTATCGTCCCCGCGTGCCGTGCCGATGTTGAAGGTAGGTCGTGCAGCCCGTTGATGTCGAGTGTGTCGGCGGGCCGGTGATCGCCGATGGCCAGCCGAAGCGACCGACCAGAGGACCTCGAGGGGAGCAGGGGCGGTGAGTACCTCCGAACACCCGACGACGACCGACCACGTTGAGGGCTTGATCGCGCAGGCCAAGCTGCGCCTGGGCGACATCATCGAACTCGCACCCATCGGGATCGGGGTCGTCTCCCGCGAGGGTCACGTGGTCATGAGCAACGACGCCCTGCGTCGGATCCTCGGCTACTCCGAGGAGGCGTTCGAGCGCATGGCCTTCGATGACTACACCCACCCGGACGACATCGACCTCAACCGCGAGCGGTTCAACGAGCTGGTTGCCGGCAACATCGACCGGTTCGAGCTGGTCAAGCGGTTCATCCACGCCGACGGTCACATCGTCTGGGGGCACCTGACCTCCTCCTTGCTCCGCGACGACGACGGAGAGCCGCAGTTCGTGATCGGCATGCTCCAGGACGTCACCGAGAACCGACGGCTCCAGCAGGAGCTCGAGACCGCCGAGGCCCGCTACCGGACCCTGGTCGAACAGGTGCCGGCCGTCGTCTACGTCGCTCCGACCGATCTCACCCAGCCGTGGAGCTACGTCAGTCCCCGGATCAGCGATGTGCTCGGGATCGCGGATGATGACCTGTCTGCCCTGCGACAGGAGTTCGCACGGTCGGTGGTCGACGACGACATGGAACTGGTCCAAGCGGCCTTCGAGGACCAAACGCTGCCGGAGTCGGATGCGAACGTCTACGCCGTGGCCAACACCGTCACGTTCCGGATCCGCCGACCCGACGGCCAGCTGCGCTGGATCCGCGACGACTTCACCGTCACCGAGCGGGCCGACGGCACCAGCGAACTGCGTGGGGTGCTCCTCGACGTCACCCGAGAGAAGGGGCTCGAGGAGGAGCTCGAGCATCTGGCGTTCCACGACCCGTTGACCCAGCTGGCCAACCTGCGTCGGTTCCGTGACGAGGTCGCCGACCGCCTCAGCGAAGCCGGTGCCGGCGGTGCGGTGCTGTTCCTCGACCTCGACGGGTTCAAGGACGTCAACGACACCCTCGGCCACACCGTCGGGGATGAACTGCTGTGCGCCATCGCTGAACGGCTCCGTGGCGCGTTGCGTCCCGGTGATCTCGCCGGGCGGCTCGGCGGTGACGAGTTCGCGGTGCTGCTCGACGACGTCGCCGACGTCCACGAGGCGGTCCAGGTCGGTGAGCGTCTGCGCGCGTTGCTCGCCGAGCCGGTGGCCTTGCGCAACCACGTCCTCACGCTCGGTGCCAGCATCGGCGTCGCCGCGTTCGCGGACGGTTCGAGCGCCGAGGACCTGCTCCGCGACGCGGATCTGGCGATGTACCGGGCCAAGGAGCTCGGCAAGGACCAGGTCGCCGCGTTCGACCCGACCCTGCTGCAGGCATCCTTGCGTCGGCTCAACCGAGCAGCCAACACCCAGCCGGCACGCTGACCAGCCGGCGGCTCAGGTCTCGCCGTCGCCGCCGGCCTCGCTCGCGCCGACCACACCCTGTGAGGCCAGCGGCAGCATCCGGCCCCGCTCGAGCACCTCGGCGATGTCGAGCACCTCGACCTGACCGTCCTCGAGCGAGCCCTCCTGGACCTTCTGTGCGATGCCGTCGGTGAGCATCGTGGTGCAGTAGGGGCAGGCGGTGGAGATCAGCTCCGGGTCGGTGCCGAGGGCCTCATCGACGCGCTCGATGTTGACGCGCTTGCCGATGTCCTCCTCCATCCACATGCGCGCGCCACCGGCACCGCAGCAGAAGCCGTTCGAGCGGCAGCGCCCCATCTCCGTGGGCTGCAACCCGGGCACCGCGTCGACGACCTTGCGCGGCTGCGAGTAGACGTCGTTGTGGCGGCCGAGGTAGCACGGGTCGTGGTAGGTGATGCGCTTGTCGACCTCGCTGGTGGCGACCAGCCGCCCCTCGTCGAGCAGCTGACCGAGCACCTCTGAGTGGTGCAGCACCTCGAAGTCGCCGTCGAAGTCCGGGTACTCGTTCTTGAGCGTGTTGAAGCAGTGGGGACACCAGGCGATGATCTTGGTCTTGTCGGCGCCGACGCTCTTGAGCATCTCCACGTTCTGCTCGGCGAGCATCTGGAACAGGTACTCCATGCCCAGCCGCCGGGCCGGGTCGCCGGTGCAGGTCTCGTTCTTGCCGAAGATGGCGAAGTTCACGCCGGCGTCGTGGAGCAGTTGCGCGATCGCGCGGGAGATCCGCTTCGAGCGATCGTCGACCGCGCCGGCGCACCCGGTCCAGAACACGTACTCGTACTCGCCACCGGTGTCGCTGCCGGGCTCGAGCACCGGGATGTCGAAGTCGAGCTTCTCGGTCCACTCCTCACGCTTGCCCTGGCCGACCCCCCACGGGTCGCCGGCGTTCTCCACGTTGCGCAGCATCACGCCGGCTTCCTGCGGGAAGCTGGACTCCATCATCGCCTTGTAGCGGCGCATGTCCATGATGGTGTCGACGTGCTGGATGTCGACCGGGCACTCCTCGACGCAGGCACCGCAGGTGGTGCAGGACCACAGGACGTCGTAGTCGATGACCGACGGTTCACCTGGCGCGTCGCCGACGAGGGGGATGTTGATGACGTCGCCGGCTTCGGCCTCGTCGACCTTGCCGAGCAGGAACGGCCCCTTGGCGTACATGTGGTCGCGCAGGTCCTGGATCAGCATCTTGGGGCTGAGCGGCTTGCCGGTGTTCCACGCCGGGCACTGCGACTGGCAACGTCCGCACTCGGTGCAGGTCTGGAAGTCCAGGAACCGGTCGAAGGTGAAGTGCTCGATCTGGCCGACGCCGAGGACGGTGTCCT
>SKNP01000237.1 GCA_007120485.1 Nitriliruptoraceae bacterium | reverse complement strand
CGGGGTGCGACGGTGGGGTCAGGGGGCGCAGGACCTGCGCCAGGTCACCGGGACCGAGCTTGCACGCTCAGCCGGCGCCGTGGCTGTAGGCCGTCAGCCGTCCGGTCGAAGGATCCATGCCGGACAGCGTAGGACCCAACCGCCGGGCTGACCGCGACCCTCAGGCGCGAGCCTGGTCGCGCGGCTTCGGAGGGCCCGGGAAGAACGTGTTGGTCCGGGCCACGTACTCATCGAACCCCTCGCGCTTGGACCCGCCCTTGGTCATGTTCTTGTCGGTCAGCCCGACGCCGGTCGTCAGCAGGATCGCGGTCATCAGGATCGTCCCGACGGCCCCCCACCAGGCGCCGGTCGACAGCGCCAACAGCAGGTAGGCCCACCAGACGGTGGTGTCGCCGAAGTAGTTGGGGTGACGGGTGTAGCGCCACAGCCCCCGGTCCATCACCTTGCCGCGGTTGGCCGGATCGGCCAGGAAGCGCGACAGCTGCCAGTCACCGCCGGCCTCGAACACGAACCCGACCATCCACACGACGATGGCGAGGTAGTCGAGCCAGATCAGTTCGACGGGCACGTCGATGGCGGTGGCGCCCAGCAGGGGCAGGGACACGAGCCAGGCGAGCAGCCCCTGGAGCAGGAAGATCGTGACCAGGCTGCGGGCCGTGAAGCTCTGGGGGCGGCGCTCGCGCATCCGCTGGTAGCGCTTGTCCTCGCCCTCGCCCCAGTTGCGGACGGTGATGTAGATCGCCAGTCGCGCACCCCAGATGGTCACCAGCGCCAGCGCCAGCCACGTCCGGGGTGTCCACGCATCGGCGGCGATGGCGTAGGTCCAGGCCGCGACGATGAACCCGACCGACCAGACCCGGTCGACGATGCTGGCGTCGCGACGCACGGCGCTGATGACCCAGGTCACCACCATCAGGGCCGAGACGGTCCCCAGACCAACCAGCCACACCTGCCACATGCTCACGACGCCTCCGCGATGCCGGTTGCTCCCGAGGTTCGCACACCCGAGGCGCTCGGACGGTCGAACGCCCGGATCGAGCGGGTACAGCACACCGGCCGTGTCCGTGCGGCAGAGGGGGGCAGCCGGCGCAGGTGCCGGCCAACCTCTCGACAGCCGCCGCTCGTTCGCGCAGACTGACCTGCGGGGACGCCCGACACCCCCGTACCGGGTGGTCGCGCGAACGCACCGACCACGCCACCCGGACCGTCAGGTGCGACCGGGAGGCGGTCGGGCGTCGCCTGCGGGAGCCGGAGGAGCCCGGTATGGGCTATCTGTTGGGTGTGGACATCGGGACCACCTACACCGCCGGGGCGGTGGTGGCAGGCGACCATGCCGAGGTGGTCCCGCTCGGCAACCGGTCGTCCGTGGTCCCGACCGTGGTGTTCGTCGGTGACGACGGCCACCTGCTGGTCGGCGAGAGCGCGGCACGCCGGTCGATGACCGACCCGGGGAGGGTCTCCCGCGAGTTCAAGCGGCGGTTGGGCGACACGACCCCGCTGCTGCTGGGCGGCAGCCCGTACTCGCCGCAGTCGCTGATGGCTCGGATCCTGCGGTGGGTCGTGGAGCGCGTGAGCGAGCGGCAGGGTGCGCCCCCGACCCACATCGCGGCGAGCCATCCCGCCAACTGGGGTCCGTACAAGCTCGACCTGTTCGAGCAGGCGATCCGGTTGGCGGACGTCGCCGAGTGCACGACGGTGACCGAGCCGGAGGCCGCGGCGGCCTACTACGCCTCGCACGAACGCATGGAGCCCGGAGAAGCGGTCGCGGTCTACGACCTCGGTGGGGGCACGTTCGATGCCGCCGTCGTCCGTCGGACCGAGGTCGGGTTCGAGATCCTGGGCGCCCCCGAGGGCATCGAACACCTCGGCGGCATCGACATCGACGAGGCGGTGTTCGCCTACCTCCGCGAGGCGCTGGACGGAGCGTTGGAGGACCTCGACGCGGACGATCCCACCACGCGAACCGCGATCGCCCGACTGCGGCAGGAGTGTGTAGAGGCCAAGGAGATGCTCTCCACCGACGTGGAGACCAGCATCCCGGTGCTCCTGCCCAACGTCCAGACCCACATCACCCTGACCCGCTCCCAGCTGGAGGCGATGACCCGACCGGTGCTCGCCGACACGGTCGGGGCGATGCGACGAGCGCTGACTTCGGCGGGCACCGACGCCGACGACATCTCCGCCGTGCTGCTGGTGGGCGGGTCGTCGCGGATGCCGCTGGTGGCCCGGATGGTGGGTGAGGAACTCGGCCGCCCGGTCGCGGTCGATGCCCATCCCAAGCACTCCGTGGCGCTCGGCACGGTCCTCGCCGCGGAGGAGACCGTCGCCCGCGAGCAGGGTCGTGCACCGGTCGCCATCGGCGTGGTGGCACCCCGACCGACCCCGCCGCCCGCGGGCACAGCGACCGATCCGTCGGTTGCGGCCGACCCTTCCGCTGCCGACGGACCGCCCACCGGCGATGGGCCGACGACTGGCGACCACGCACCCACTGGCGACCACGCGCCCACTGGCGGCGTCCCCACTGACGACCACGCGCCCACCGGCGACGTGCCACCCACTGCCGGCGCGCCGGCTTCCACCGATGAGCCGCCCCCGGCCGGCGCGGACACTCCCCCCGACGGGGCGTCGGACGAGACGATCCGGGTGCTGGCACCACCAGCCGACGACGACGGTGGCCCGGGCGACGGCTCGGGCGGTGGCTCGGACGACGACTCGGACGACGACCGGGATGGTCGCCGGCGGCTGGTCCTGCTGAGTGCGGCGGCCAGCGGGATCGTCGTGGTCGGCCTCGCCGCGCTGCTGTGGGGGTGGGCCACCGGCGACGACGACCCGGAGGTCGCGGAGCCGGCGGCCGACGGCCAGGAAGAGGAAGCCGCCGACGAGCCGGACGACGGGCCGGACGACGAGCCGGACGACGAGGGGGAGGACGACGGGGAGCTGGCCGCGTACGACGACCTGCCCAGCGGTGCCACCTGCGACGGGGACCGGTGCGTCGGGATCGAGGACCTGTGGATCGACGATGACGGCGACCTGACCGTCGAGTGGATCGCCGCCGGGTTCGAACCGGACGTCGCCGAGGACCATGCGCACTTCTTCTGGGACATCTACGACCCCGACCAGGTCGGCACCAACGCGGAGGCCTACGGCGCGGAGCAGGCCCCGTGGGAGATCAGCGACGAGTCACCGTTCGTACCCGACGGCGAGGTCGCCCTCGCGAACCTCCCCGACGACGCCGAGGCGTTGTGCGTCACCGTGGGCGACGCCGACCATGCGGTGCTCGAGCCCGGCAACCACCACTGCGTCGATCTCCCCGACGAGGTCGCGTACGTGGCCCGCTGCGACGACACGCGCTGCATCGAGATCGACCGGATCTGGGTCGACGACGGTGAGCTGGCGATCGAGTGGATACCGGACGGGTTCGAGCCGGACGTGACCGATGAGCACGCGCACTTCTTCTGGGACATCTACGACCCCGACCAGGTCGGTAGCAACGCGGCCGACCTGGGCGCCGACCAGGCGCCATGGGAACTGACCGACCAGATCCCGTTCGTGCCCGGAGGTGAACTGCAGCTGGCGAACCTGCCCGACGACGCGGAGGCGGTGTGCGTCACGGTGGCCGATGGCAGCCATGCCGTGCTCGAGCCCGGCAACTACCACTGCGTCCCGCTCCCCGACGACGCGTGAACGCCGACCACGCCGCCGTCGCTGCCGCCCTCCCGGCCTACGAGATCCGTTCGGAGCTCGGCCGCGGCGCGTGGGGCGTCGTGCTCGACGGCCAGCACCGCCAGCTCCGACGGGAGGTCGCGATCAAGCAGCTCCCAGCGGCCTTCGCCGACGATGCGGAGGTGCGGTCACGGTTCGTCGCCGAAGCCCGCCTGTTGGGCTCGCTCGACCACCCCCACATCGTGCCGGTGTACGACTTCGTGGAACGCGACGGCGTCTGCGCCCTGGTGATGGAGAAGCTGTCCGGGGGGACCGTCTGGGACCGCTTCAGCCGGGACGGGCTGGATGCCGAGGACGCCTGCGCGATCGCGCTGGTCACCGCGGTCGCGCTCCACCACGCCCACCTGCGCGGGGTGATGCACCGTGACATCAAGCCGGAGAACCTGCTGTTCGCACGTGACGGCGGGTTGCTGAAGGTGGCCGACTTCGGCATCGCGAAGGTGCTCTCCGGCGGTCAGACCCTGGCGACGCGCGCTGGCGAGGTGCTGGGCACACCGGCCTACATGGCGCCCGAGCAGGCCAGCGCCGGCGAGATCACCCCGGCCACGGACGTCTACGCGATCGGCGTGACGCTGTTCGAGATGCTCTCCGGCCGGCTGCCGTTCGAGGACACCGGCTCGCCGCTGGCAGCCCTCTACCAGCGGGTCCACGAGCCACCGCGGGAGCTGGGTGAGCTCGCCCCCCAGGTCCCTGCGTCCCTGCAGGGGGTGGTCATGGCCGCCATCGCCTCGGCGGCCGAGGATCGCCACGCCAGCGCGGAGGCGTTCGCCGTCGCGCTCGCGCAGGCGGCGACGGACTCGTTCGGACGTGGCTGGCTCGACCGGGCCGGGATCCGCGCCGTCCTCGGTGGCAGGATCGCCGCCATCACCGAACGCGAGCCGACCGGCAAGGTCACCGCGGGACCAGCCAGCCGCGTGCAGCCGCGCGAGACCCTGCGGGGACCACCGCCGCCCCCCGTGGCCAGCCCGGAAGAGCTCGTCCCGGTCAGCGACCTCCCACCGCCACCAGCGGCGGGCTCGTTGAACGAGCTCGGCCGGCTGCTGTCCGGCTCCGAGCAGCCGGATGCGCGGCGGCTGGCTATGGAGATCGAACGGGCTGAGGCCGGCGCCCACGAGCTCAAGGAACTGTCGCTGCTCAAGGAGCTGCGCTCGGGCGGGATCCCCTTGAGCGGCGATGATCTACCCGCGGCCGAACGGCTGCTCGGCGCGGATGGCCCGACGCCGACGGCCCGGCTGGGACTGCCCGAGCACGCAGGAGAGGACACGATCCGCCACGCCGCGCTCGCCGAGGTGTCGAGGTGGCAGCGACGGGCCGAGCACCCGCTCTCGACACGCCGCCTGGTCGACGCCGCCCGGGTGCTGGTGCGGACCGGTGAAGGGATCCTGGCGACGCTGCCGTCATCGGACCGTCAGCCCGGACCCTCGTGAGGCCGCAGGGTCGGCCGTAGCCTTCCCGTCGACGGGCTCGGTGCGGTCGCGGACGAGCAGCCCTCGAGGACGCGCCCGCCCGGACGACGTCAGGGTTCCCGGTAGCGTCGTGGCGTGTCCTCCCCCACCGGGTTCCGTTCGGTCGACGAGGTGTCCGCCACCCTCGTCGAGTGCCGCGCCTGTCCACGGCTGGTGCGCTGGCGCGAGCAGGTCGCGACCGAGAAGCGTGCGGCTTTCGCCGACCAGGACTACTGGGGCCGACCCGTCCCGGGCGTCGGCGACCCGCAGGCCCGGGTCATCGTGCTGGGCCTCGCGCCAGCGGCGCACGGAGCGAACCGCACCGGTCGGATGTTCACTGGAGACAGGTCCGGCGATTGGCTGTACGCATCGCTGTACCGGACCGGGTTCGCCAACCAGCCCACCTCGACGTCCATCGATGACGGCCTCGAGTTGACGGGCGCGTGGATCACCGCGCCGGTGCGGTGCGCGCCGCCCGAGAACAAGCCGACACCGGAGGAACGGGACGCGTGCGCGCCGTACCTGGATGCCGAACTCGACCTGATCCCGTGGCGGGTCATCGTCGCGTTGGGCGCGTTCGCGTGGGCGGGCGCGCTACGCCACACCGGCTGGGATGGCCGCAAGCCCCGGTTCGCCCACGGTGGTCGAACGACCCTGCCGGACGGCCGGACCCTGCTCGGCAGTTACCACGTGAGCCAGCACAACACCTTCACCGGTCGGCTGACGGAATCGATGCTGGATGCGGTGTTCCTCGAGGCCCTCACGGAGAGCCGACGCTGACCGTCACGACCACACGGTGTGCGACCGGAGGGGTCGACGTCCCCTGGACGCACGGGCGCTGACACGGCAGGCTCGCAGCGGATCCGAGGCGATCCGTCGTCGATGTGCCGTGACATCGGACCGCCGGACCCCTCCGATACCCGCCCCCTTCGACGATCCCTGACCCATGGAGCAGCACCATGCGATCCACCCGCATCGCCGGCCTGATCCTGATCGCGCTCGGGGTGGCGCTGCTGGTGGCGCTCACCACCGATGTCGGCGGGGAGGCCATCGTCGGCTTCCTCGGGGTCGCGTTCCTGGTCGCCTACGCCACCACGCGGGCGTACGGCTATCTGGTCCCCGGTGGCATCCTCACCGGTCTGGGAGCGGGCCTGACCGTCGAGTCGCTGGGTGGTCCATCCGCGTCGGTCCTCCTCGGGCTCGGTGGTGGGTTCCTCGCGATCGCGCTGATCCACCGGCTCGTCGGGTCGGCCGGCGCGGCGTGGTGGTGGCCACTGATCCCCGGAGGGGTGCTGACGGTCGTCGGCGTGTCGAACCTCCCCGGGACCCCCAACCTCGGGCGCTACCTGGTCCCGATCGCGCTGATCGCGATCGGCAGCCTGTTGCTCCTCCGTCGTGGTACCGATCGGCGCGACGACGACGGTCGGGACGTGCCGGCCGCGGACGGGGCTGCGCCCACGTCCCACTCCTGAGAGGGTGTCGTCCCGCCGCGGCGGTGCCCGACCGAGCGAACGCACGGTGCAGGTGCGCGGTCCGGGTCCAACGGTGCGCTTCACGACACCGCACCTTGCCTTCACCGCCGGTCGGACCTACGGTCCTACGACCGCGCTCGGAGACGCGGGTCATGGGGCCATGGGACGGTCCGTGACCGGTCGTGGGAGCCGAGCGGGACCGTTGTGGAGCGGAAGGGGATCGGGTGCCTGCGGTCGAGGCCGAGTCCGAACGTGCGTTCGTCCACCTCGAGCGACACGATGGCATCCGGCATGTCCAGCTGCACCGACCGGACCGGCTCAACGCGGTGTCCGACGAGTTGTACGCCGACCTCGACGCCACCCTGCTCGAGGTCACCCGGGACCCGTCGACCCGCGCCATCCTCCTCTCCGGTGCCGGCCGAGCGTTCTGCGCCGGCGCGGATTTGAAGGCGCACAGCTCGCGCTCACGGACACCGGCTGAGCAACGCGCGTACGTCTGGGCCGGCCAGCGTGCCTGCCGGATGTTGCGGACCGCGTCGGTTCCGGTGGTCGCCGCCGTCCACGGCCACGCCATCGGCGCCGGCGCCGAGCTGGCCCTCAGCGCGGACATCATCGTCGTCGCCGACGATCTGGGCCTGGCGTTCCCGGAGGTCGGGCTGGGCACGTTCGTCGGCGGGGGGTTGAGCCAACGGCTCCCGCTGATGGTCGGCCCCGTCCGTGCGTCGGAGCTGCTGATGTTGGGTCGTCGGCTCTCGGGCGTCGAGGCCGTCGCCTGGGGGTTGGCGACCGAGTCGGTCGCCGCCGACCAGGTCCTCGCCCGCGGCTGGGAGCTCGCACAGACGCTGGCGGAGCAGCCGGCGGTGTCGATGCGGCTGGCCAAGGATGCGATCGCCCGGGCCGGGACCACCTCGCTGGACCAGGCCATGACCTACGAAGCCGAAGGACTGCTCGCGTGCATGTCGACCGACGACTGGTCGGACGGGATCGACGGGTTCGCCACCCGCGCCAGCAGCCAGGGGGACGACTGATGGACGTGGCGGTCGACGCGCTGCTCAACCCCAGGAGCGTCGCGATCATCGGGGCGTCCGCGGACCCGCTGAAGCGGGGCCTCCAGGCGATCCGACGGCTCCAACTCGACGGCTTCCCGCATCCCATCTACCCGGTCAACCCCAAGCTGACCGACGTGCTGGGACTACCGGCCTACCCGAGCGTGGAAGCCATCGACGGCGAGGTCGACCTCGCGCTGCTGGTGACCCCGGCTCCCGGTATCCCCGACGCGCTGCGGGGTTGCGGACGCAAAGGGGTCCGCGCGGCGGTGATCGTGGCCGTCGGCTTCGGCGAGAGCGGCGAGGAGGGTCGGGCGCTGGAACGTGAGGTGGCCGACGTCGCCGCCGAGCACGACATCGCGTTGATCGGTCCCAACACCAACGGGCTGTTCCATCTGGGCAACAAGCTCAACCTCGTCGGCGTCTCCGACGTCCCCGAGGGCAACATCGGCCTGATCGCGCAGAGCGGCAACGTCGCGATCTCGTTGTTCGCTGAGGCTGGCCACCACGGCGCGCTGGGGTTCAGCAGCTACGTCGGTATCGGCAACGAAGCCGGGGTCCGGTTCCACCAGGTACTGGAACGGTTCGCGCAGGACCCGACCACGGACACCGCGCTGGTGTACGCCGAGGGCTTCCGCGACGGTCGATCGTTCCTCTCGACGACCCAGCGGGTCGCCGCCGACCTGCCGGTCGTGGTCTACAAAGCCGGCCGATCCGAAGCCGGTCAACGCTCCGCGGTCTCCCACACCGGTGCGATCGCTGGCAGCCCGCAGGTCGCCCGGTCGCTGCTGCGGCAGGCGGGCGCGATCGTGGTCGAACGCTCCGACGAACTGCTCGCCACCTGCGAGGCGCTCACCCAGCAACCGGCGATGCACGACGGTGGGGTCGCGGTCCTCGCCGATGGCGGCGGTCACGCCACGATGGCGGTCGACGCGCTGAGCGAACAGGGGCTCGACCTGGCGACCCTGACCTCCGACACGCGTGTGCGTCTCGGGCAGGTGCTGCCGCCGGCGGCATCCCACGTCAACCCGGTCGATCTGGCCGGCGCGAGCGATCGCGATCCGGGCGTCTTCCACACCTGTCTGGAGGCGCTGCTCGACGACCCCGCCGTCAGCGCCGTGCTCTGCGTCGGACTGTTCGGTGGCTACGCGGTGCGGTTCAGCGGCGACCTCGCCGAGTCGGAAGAGCACACCGCCAGGGAGATGGCCGCGACGGCGCGTGACCGGGGCAAGCCCCTGGTCATGCAGAGCGTCTACACCGACGCCCGCCCGACGCCGCTCCAGGTCCTGCGGACGGCGGGGGTGCCCGTCCACGGCTCCGTCGAACGCGCGACCGCCTGTCTGGCCGCGCTCCGGACGCGGGGACGGTGGTTGGCGGACGCAGACGAGCTCGCGGACCTGCACCTGCCCCACTGGAGCGTCGACGGACCGGCGCCCGACGGGCAGCGCCGCACCCTGACGGAGCCGGAGGGCCGTGACCTCATCGCCGGCGCGGGCTTCGACTTGGACCCGGGCGAGGTGGTCACCGACGCGGACGCGGCCGCCGAGGTGGTCGAACGTCTCGGGCCGGCGGCCTGCAAGGTGGTGTCGTCGACCATCACCCACAAGTCCGACATCGGCGGCGTCGTGCTCGACGTGAGCGGAGCGGACGCCGGACGAGCGACCTTCGAACTGATCCACGAGCGCGTCGCCGCGGCCGACCCGGACGCCACGGTCGACGGGATCCTCGTCACACCGATGGCAGCCCCCGGGTTGGAGCTGTTCGTCGGTGCCACCGTCGACGCCTCGTTCGGGCCCCTGGTCACGGTGGGAGCTGGCGGCGTCAACGTCGAAGCGCTCCCCGACGTCTCGTTCCGCGCAGCGCCGCTCACCGCGAGCGCATGCCACGAGATGCTCGACGAGTTGACCATCGCGCCGCTGCTGGACGGGGTCCGGGGCGAGCGACCGGTCGATCGTGACGCGCTCGTCACGCTCCTGCAACGGGTCAGCGATCTGATGATCGCCCACCCGGAGATCCGCGAACTCGATCTCAACCCGACGATCGTCCGCCCCGACGGGGCGACGATCGTCGACGTCCGCGTCGTGGTGGCTCCACCGACCGGGGCCACCGACGGCGGACCTGACCACGGAAGGGGGGCATCGCTCCTGCAGTCGAGGTAGCCATCACCGAGCGGCGGCCCACGGTCGCCGGTTCCCATCACCGGCCCGGACCGGGCCGGGCGGATCCCGTACGAGCAACCCAGTCCGTACGAGCAACCCAGCCGTACGAGCAACCCAGCCGTACGAGCAACCCAGGAGGAGGGTCAGATGAAGACATCCCTCAAACAACGCCGGGGACGCATGACGCGCGTCATCGCCGCCATGTCGGTCGCCGCGCTCGTCCTCGCCGCATGCAACGGCGAGGAGGAACCGGACGACACCGTCGACGACGTGGATGACGTCGAGGACGACGACGTCGACGACGACGTCGAGGACGACATCGACGAGGACGTCGACGAGGATGCCGAGGAGGACGCGGCTGAGGAGACCGATGAGGAGCGCCCCGACTTCCTGACGTTGGCGACCGGCTCCACGGGTGGGACCTACTTCCCGCTCGGTGGCGCGATGGCCGGGGTCTGGAACGACAACATCGAGGGCCTGCAGGTCGGGACGCAGTCCAGCGGCGCGTCGGTGGAGAACCTCAACCTCCTGGCCGCCGGTGAGGCGGACCTGGTCATGGCCGTCAACGGCGTCGCGGCCGACGCCGTTGCCGGCGAAGGTGAGTTCGACGAACCGCTCGACATCGCCTTCATGGGCAACATCTACGGCGAGGTGACGCAGATCGTCGCCAACGCGGACTCCGGGATCGAGAGCGTCGCGGACATGGAGGGTCAACGCATCGCGATCGGCCCGCCGGGCAGCGGCACCGAGGTCAGCGCACGCGCGATCCTCGAGGCGGAAGGCATCGACCCGGACAACGACATCGACGCGTTCAGCGAGTCGTTCGGTGACGCCGCCGACGGGCTGCGTGACGGTCAGATCGACGCCATCTTCGCCATCCTCGCGCTGCCGGCCGGCAGCATCGAGGAGGTCGCGACGGGCACCGATCTGAACTACATCCCGATCGAGGGTGAGCTGATGCAGACCCTGCTCGACGCGGATCCGACCCTCTCGGAGCTCACCGTCGAGGCCGACACCTACCCGGGCCAGGACGAGGACGTCGTCTGGCCGACCAACTGGGCCACGCTGTACGGCCCACCGGACATGAACGAGGACGTGGTCTACGACCTGGTCAGCGTCATGTACGAGCAGCAGGAGTCGATCGAGGACGCCATCGCGGTCGGCAGCCAGATCCAGACCGACACCGCGCTCGACGGCAACGACCTCCCGGTCCACCCGGGTGCCCAGCGGTACTTCGATGAGGTCGGCGCCGAGTGATCTCGGCCAACGCGTCCGGGGAGGTGTCGCCGACGGCGACGCCTCCCCGGCGGCGTGGCGTCGGGCTCGCGGTCGTCGGCCTGTTGGTCGTCGGCGGCGTGCTCGGCGCCGTGGCCTGGGTCGTCGGACCCGGTGCGGGGACGGCGACCGCGACCTTCCAGGTCATGGATCACACCAGCGACGAGGTCGTGTTCGAACGGGAGCTCCCGATCGGTTCGGATCTGGAACTCGAGCACGTCCACTCGGTCACCAAACGGCCGGTGCAGGAGCGGTTCTCGGTGGGCGACGACACCACGCTGCTGCTCGAGGAACTGATCTTCGACGACTTCGGTCCGAACCTGCCGGCCGGTCCCGAGGCGGTCGGCGACCACGCCAGCTGGTCGAAGGTAGACGGCGTGTACCACGTCGACCACCATGGCCAGGAGATCGGATCGGTACCACTGATGGTCGGGAGCGCGTCAGTGGACCATCGCCTGCACTTCCACGATGGGGAGCAGCTACGGCTGCTCGACGTCGCCCGTTCCGGCAGCCGTGTGGAGCTGCGGGTCGGCGACCACGGATGAGGACCGGGAGCTGATGACCGAGAACAGCCGCGGGACCAGGTCGGATCGCGACGATCGCGACGATGGAGATGATGTCTCCGAGGGGCACCTACCCCGGTCGGGCGAGCCGACGGCCGACGAGGAGGCACTCGTCGCCGGCGAGCGCGCCAGCGACGCGGTGCTCACCGGCACGTCGGTCGAGGAGGTCATCGACCTCGAGCACCAGAGCTTCAGCGACTCGGCCGGCGACACGCGCGAGTCCCTGGCGGCGACCTGGCGCGCGGTCGTCTTCATCACCGCGCTCGGCCTCAGCGCCTTCCACCTCTACACCGCCAACTTCGGGACGCGACCGAGCCTGCAGCAGGGCAGCTTCCACCTGGGCGTCGGACTCGCCCTGATCTTCCTGCTCTACCCCGCGAGGGAACGACCGGACCGCAAGCAGACCGTCCGCGCGTTGACCCTGAGTGGCATCGCGATGCTGGTGCTGATCTACGCCGGCATGAACGAGGTCGCCGGGTGGCACGCGATCTACCCGGCGATGGGTGTCCTGGTCCTGATCCAGGTCGCGCGCCACCTGCCGTTCAAACTCGGCGGCCTGCCGCTGCCCGACCTGGTGTTCGCGCTGAGTGGCGCGTTCGCCGGCCTCTACGTCTTCTTCCGTCGCGACGAGATCGAACGTGCCGGAGGCCTGTTCGAGGACGCCGACATCGCGGTCGCGGTCCTCGGCATGTGCCTGATCCTGTTGGCCACCCAGCGCGTCATCGGTACCCCCCTGGTGATCGTGGCGATGGCGGCCCTGCTCTACGCCTACTTCGGACAGGCGATGCCCGGCTTCTTCGCCCACCCGGGCTTCTCGGTCGATCGCATCGCCTCCGTGTCGTTCCTCGGGACCGAGGGGGTGTTCGGCACACCGATCCAGGTGTCATCGACCTTCATCTACATCTTCCTGATCTTCGCTGCCCTGCTGCAACGCACCGGCATGGAGCGCTTCTTCACCCAGACCGCCTTCGGCCTGGCCGGCGGGATGACCGGTGGGACGGCCAAGGTCGGCGTGCTCACCAGCGCGTTCTCCGGGACGATCACCGGCAGCTCGGTCGCCAACACCGTCAGCAACGGTGCCTTCACGATCCCGATGATGAAGAAGTCGGGCTACAAGGGCGAGTTCGCCGGTGCGGTCGAGGCGGCATCGTCAACCGGTGGTCAGATCGCGCCACCCGTCATGGGTGCTGGCGCGTTCATCATGATCGAACTCACCGGCGCCCGCTACGTGGAGATCATCCAGGCGGCGGCGATCCCGGCGGTGCTGTTCTTCACCGCGCAGTTCATCGTCATCCACTACGAGTCGAAGCGGCAGGGCATCATGGGGCTGCCGCGCCACCAGCTGCCGAACGTGCCCCGGCTGCTGTTGCGCAAGGGGTACCTGATCATCCCGATCGGGGTGATCTTCTACATCCTGTTCGTCGGGTTCTCCCCGATCCGGGCCGCCTGGCTGGCGGTGCTGTCCACCGTCCTGCTCAACGCGGCCGTGCAGGTCATCGCGGCGCTGTTCCGGCGTTGGAAGCGGATGGAGGACAAGCTGTCCTTCACCGGGCTGCTGGATGCGCTGGTGGACGCCGCCCGTATCGCGCTACCGATCATCGCGGCGTGTGCCGCCGCCGGCCTGATCGCAGGGATGATCACGCTGACCGGCATCGGCCTGCAGCTCTCACGCGGCCTGGTCTCGCTCGCCGGTGAGACGTTGCTGCTGACGATGTTCTTCACGATGATCGCCAGCCTCGTGCTGGGTATCGGGCTGCCGACGACCGCCAACTACGTCATCACGGCGACGATGGCCGCACCCGCCCTGTTGTTCTTCGACCCGGTGCCGGTGCTGGCGGCGCACCTGTTCGTCTACTACTTCGGCATCATGGCCGACATCACCCCGCCGGTCTGTCTGGCGGCGTACGCCGCGTCCGGGGTCGCCAAGAGCAATCCGCTCAAGACCGGGGTGCAAGCCGTACGGATCGCCATCGGCGGGTTCCTGGTGCCGTACATGTTCGTGCTGACGCCGGAACTGCTGCTCCTCGAGGGCGACTGGTTCACGATCCCCAAGGCGATCATCACCGCCATCATCGGCATCTACGCCGTCGCTACCGCGGTCGTCGGCTACATCGATCGGGGGATCAACCTGGCGTTGCGGGGCGTGCTCGCAGGATCCGGGCTGTTGCTGATGTACGGGGAGCTGATGACCGATCTGATCGGCCTCGCCCTGTTCGCCGCCATCTTCTTCTGGCAGTGGTGGACCGGCGGGCGCGCCCGCAAGCTGGCCGCGCGCACCGGGGCAGCGGACGCCGGCGCCGACACCGGCGCGGAGGAGACCACCGACCGCGCATGAGGCCTCGGTGCCGGCGGCGCGGTCCAGCCAGCAGGTCGGCCCGCACGACGACCGGACGGAACCCGCCAGCACCGCGCCTCAGCCAGCCCGCCAGGCCCACAGGACCGTCAACGCCAGCACCGCGGCTCAGCCGGCCCGGCAGGTCCGCAGGACCGTCAACGCCAGCGCCGCCGCCGCGTCCCGCAGCTCGTCGACGGCGACCGACTCGTCGACCGCGTGCGCATCGCGGATGTCGCCCGGACCGAACACCACCGTCGGGATGCCACCCAGCCCGAGCGTCAGCCCGAGGTCGCAGCCGTACGGCATGCCCCGCAGGGCACCGGAGCCGGTCCGGACGTCGGCCGCGGCGCCAGCCATGGTCGCGATGATCGGATCGTCCGGGTCGGTCGCGCCCGGGTAGAACTGCCCACCCCACCACTCGACCGTCGGGGGATGGTCGGCCAGCCAGGGGTGGTCGGCCGCAGCGGTCGCGACCGCGTCCTCGAACTCCTGCCGTGCCGCGGCCAGGTCCTCCCCCGGCGCGACGCCGTAGCGCCCTTCCCAGCTGACCCAGTCGGCTTCGGACGACGGCCAGTCACCACCGACGATCCTGCCGCCACAGATGGCGAACGGACGCTGCAACCAGGCGAAGAGCTCGTCGACCTGCCCGCCGTTGCGTCGCGCTTCCAGCTCGATCACCGACCGGTGCACGTCGTGGAACGCCTCGATCGCGCTGACGCCTTCCTCGCGCAGGCAGCCGTGGGCCGCCTGCCCCGGCACCGTGATGCGCCAGGACAGGGCACCGGCCACCGCCGGGACGACGCTCAGTTCGGTGGGTTCGGGGATCACGCACGCGTCCGCCCGTACCCCGTGCTCCAGCAGCGCCAGGGTGCCACTGCCGCCGTCCTCCTCGCCGGCCACCGAGGCGATCGCCACCTCGCCGGCCAGCCGGACCCCGCTCGCCCGGATCGCTTCCACCGCGTGGATCGCCGCGGCCAGGCCGCCCTTCATGTCGCACGCGCCACGGCCGAACAACCGCCCGTCGCGCACCGTCGGCGCGAACGGCGGGTCGGTCCACGCGTCTGGCGCGCCGGAGGGGACGACGTCCACGTGCCCGTCGATCAGCAGCGTGGGCCCGTCCCCGTCACCGAAGCGGCCGACCACGCCGAGCAGTTCCTCGCGTTCCACCTCGGCGGAGAACCACGGATGGCGTGACAGCGCGTCGACGTCCGCGTCCCAGGTCTCCACGACGAGCCCGGCGTCGGCGAGCTGGCGAGCTACGAGGCGCTGCCCCGCTGACTCCTGCCCGGAGAGGCTCGGTTCCGTGATCAGCTCACTGGTCAGAGCGACGACCCGATCAGCATCGATCGCCTCGAGCACGCGCTGCTCGAGCTCGGTCAAGGCGGTCGTGGTCATCGATGGGTCCTTACGGTCAGGTGGCGAGGATGGCGTCGGCGGTCCGCCGGCCGGAGACCAGTGCGCCCTGGATCGAGGCCGTATCACGGTGATCACCGCAGACCCACAGCCGCGGTCCGGCGCGGACCTCCCGCGCGAGGGACGCGAGGTCGCCGACGTCCTGGCGGGGTTGGGCGTAGGTGATCCGGTAGGTCGCCACCCGGTCCCATCCGGCGACCTCACGGCCGTACCAGCCGGTCAGTTGCGCACGGATCATGCGTTCGAGCGTCTCATCGTCGTGCTCGGGGACGCCGACCGTCGACACCGACACCAGCGCCCCACCGCCTTGCGGCGCGTAGCTCGGGGCGACGTCCGACATCACCGCGAGGGTGGTGACCGGCCCGTCGTCATCCGCGCCGAGGACCAGGTCGGGTCCCCCGACCGGAGAACGTTCGGCCCGGAAGTACACGGTGGTCGTGCCCCGACCCGGCGCCACGGTGCCCGGCATCCGGGCCCCGAGCAGCTGGGCGGCGACCGGACCCTCGGTGGCGACCACGACGTGGTCGGCGTGCACCGGATCGCCGCCGTCCACCGCGATGCGTCCGTCGTCGACCGCCGTCGCCCGCGCCCCGAGCTGGACGGTGCGCTCGTCCAAGCCGGCGGCCAGGCGTTCCGGCAGCTGCTGCATGCCGCGGGCGGGCACGGCGACCTGGCCGGAGAAGAACGAGCGGAACACCAGCTCGGTGACCCGTGACGACGTCGTCATGCCGGGATCGAAGAACGTGCCGGCCAGGAACGGCCGGAAGAAGCTCGCCGTGATCGTCGGGGAGAACCCACGCTGCCGCAGCAACGTCGAGGTGGCGACCTGCGGCCGCGCAGCGACCCGCGCCCCCGGCGGCGCCAGGACCGAACGACGCCAGCGGAGCAGACGCAGCCCGTCCGCCAGCGTCGCGACCGGGGAGAACGCCGATGCGGCACCGGCCATCGGTGCCTGGAGGGGATCGGCCAGACGCTGGAACCGACCGCGGTGGCGGATCCGCACCCCGGGCGAGAACGGCTGCAGCTCGAGCTCGTGATCGTCGAACCAGCGCCGCACCGCCGGGTAGCCGGTCAGCAGGACCTGGAACCCGCGATCGAGTTGGAAGCCGTCGACGACGTCGGTGCGGACCCGGCCACCGACCGCGTCGCCCGCCTCCAGCACGGCGACGGACCGGCCCGCCGCGGCGAGCTGCCTTGCGCAGGCGAGCCCGGCCAGCCCGGCGCCGACGATCGCGACATCCACGGAGGCGGCCACCGGGTCACGCTGCCGAGCGGTCGAACACGACCTCGAGCGCGGAGGTCAGGGTGGTGTGCTCGAAGGTGAACCCGGCGTCGAGCAGCCGTTGCGGCAAGACCCGGAGGCTGGTCGCCGCCAGGACCTCGCCCATCTCGCCGTACAACGCCTTGATCGCCAGCGTCGGGATCGGTAGCACGGTCGGGCGCCGCAGGACCGATCCGAGCGCCTTGGTCAGCTCGCGGTTGGTGACCGGCTCGGGACCGACGAGGTTGACCGGCCCGGACAGATCGCCGTCGATCAGGAACCGCAGCGCCCGGACGTGATCGTCCAAGGCGATCCACGATACGTACTGGTGCCCGTTGCCGATCCGGCCGCCGACGCCGAGCTTGAACGGCAGCTCGACCTTGTCGATCAACGGCCCTTCCTTGGCGATCACCACACCGGTACGTGCCTGGACGGTGCGGATGCCGGCCTCGCTGGCGGGCTGGGTCGCGGCCTCCCACGCGACGCACACCGTCGCGAGGAAGTCGTCGCCCGGGCTGGAGTCCTCGATGAGGATCTCATCACCGCGGTCGCCGTAGTAGTTCACGCCGGACGACGACACCAGCACCATCGGTGGACGGTCGAGCGAAGCCAGCGTCTCCGCGATCAGCCGTGTTCCGACCTCCCGCGAGTCGTGGATACGGCGCTTGGTCTCCTGGGTCCAACGAGCGTCGCCGATCGGTTCGCCGGCCAGGTGGACGACCGCGTCGACCCCCTCGAGCTTGGCCGCTTCGATCGAGCGGCTGCTGGGATCCCACAGCACGTCGTCGTCGCCGGCGACCTGCCGACGACGGGTGATGCGCTGGACGGTGTGGCCGTCGGCGGTCAGCGACGCGGTCAGCGCCTGGCCGATGAGGCCGGTCGCGCCGGTGATAGCGATCCTGGACATGCCGGTCCTTCCGATGAGCGAGCGTCATCGAGGTTCGCGTACGACGGGTCGTCCGGACGGCCCGACCGTACTCCTTCGGCACCGGTCGGTCCGTTGGAGCGCCGCCGGTCAGGGGTCGGCGAGTGCCAGGATGGCGTCGGCCACGGTGCTGGCGACCGCGGGCATCGCCGCCAGGTACAGCTCCGGCGCCACCGCGTCGAACGCCTCGACCTGCGGGGTGCCGGCGGCATCCTCGACCAGGTCGACGGACGCGACCGGGAGACGGGTGATGGCCGTGGTCTCCGCGACCCAGGCCGCGAGCCGACCGAGGTCCGGCTCGAGGTCCGTCCCGTGGACGACCTCCGCGACCGTGGCCGGCCGGTCGGTGCCCTCGGCCGGCAGGGTCCGAACGGCGTGGCTGACCTGCCCGTCGACCAGCACGACCGACCAGCGCCCCCGTCGCTCGATCCCGGGTGGCCACGGCTGCACCACGGCGTCGTCGTGCGCCAAGAGGACGTCGAGGTGGTGCTGGCCGGACGTCGCATCCAGCCCGACCCGACCCCCGTCGACGCGGACCACGCCCCGCGATCCGACCGCCGGCCGCAGCACGACGTCGTCCCAGCCGCGGACGCGCAACAGTTCCTCGAGCGGGATCCGGTCACCGCGCCCCAACCAGGCGCTGGGCACGATCGGGGCACCGCGATCCTCGAGCTCCAGCAGGTAGGACCGGTGGGTGTTCCAGCGCAACACGTCCGGCGGACACGACAGCTGCGTCCCCGCGTCCAGCCGCTCGGCCCAGGCGACGAACCGTTCCCGTTCGTTCGGGTCCTGCGGCGCGGTCCGCACGACGGCCACGCCGACCCCGTCCCACACGGCGTCGGGATCGTCGAACGAACGGGGGACGATCCTGACGCCGCGGGCCTCGAGCACCGACGTCAACGACCGGTCGTCGGCCGACCGCTCACGCTGGTGGCTGGTGACGAAGGTCAGGTCCACGTCGGCTCCCTCACGGTCATGTCGCCACGGTTCCATCGCCACGGT
>SKNP01000191.1 GCA_007120485.1 Nitriliruptoraceae bacterium | reverse complement strand
CCTCGTCGAGGAACCTCGCGTCGACCTCGGCGATGTCGGGAGCTTCCACCACCTCGGTGTCGCCGTCAGGGTCCGGTAGGTGCGCGGCGAAGACGAGCGTGCCTTCCGCTACCACCACCGTGTCGACGGTGACGGTGTCGGAGCCGTCGTCGACCTCGACCGATGCCGTGTCCTCGGGCGCGAAGCCGACCACGAAGCCGCCTGCCTGGGTCGCCAACGGCGTGGGGTGACCCTCGTCGCGCTCATGACACAGGCTCGCGGCCGCGTCACCGGCGGCGGTGGCGATGCACCGCTCCTGGTCGTCGGATCCGGCGGCGGCGACCCACGAGGGTTCCGCGTCGTCGTCGGCATCGATGACCGCGACCTCGTCACATCCGGCCTCGTCCAACCGGTCCTCAGCCGCGGTGACGCCAACGTGCCGGGCCGTGCCGGCGAGCGCGCCGCAGGTGGGTGTGAACGCCATCGTCACCTCCTCACGCTCCTCGACGTCCTCCAGTGCGACCGCAGCGTCGTGGTCGGCGGCGGTGACCGACAGGACCGGCGGGGTGGGCTCGTCCGGGGGGAGGAGCAGCTCGAGATCCGCGCGCTCGTCGAGGACCTCGTCGGCGACGACGTCGACATCGAGGACGTCGGGCTCGTCAGCCAACTCGGTGACCAAGGCCTCCAGGTCGGCGTCGGGGTCGGCAACGACCGCCGCTTCGGTGATGCGGTCGAACCGCCACAGGCCCTCGAAGGCGATCCCGAACATCCCGTCGTGGGCCGCGACGTCGCTCGCGTCAACGTCCTCATCGACCTCGACCTCGGCGTCCGGGTCGCCGTCGCTCGTGGCATCGGCGGCGGGGTCGTCGGTCGCCTCCTCCGGGTCGTCGCCGCACGCGGTGAGCGCCAACGCCGTCGCGGCCATGATGATCGTGCTCGCGCGTGCTGCCGTGTCCCTCATGGTGCCCTCCTGCGGTCGGACCAGCCGTGTCGCCGAGGGCGGCCTCTCGGCCCTCGCGCGAGGCGGACCAGGCATCGTTCGGTCGTTGCTGGCCGAAACTGGGGTCGTTGTTGGTCGATGCCAGCGTGGATGCCGCGATCCCGGGTCGCGATGGCGTGCGCCGGCCTCTTCGGGGTGGGGAACACCCCACCCCCAGCACGCGGGTGGTCCGGATGGCCCTGACCCACGGGCACGGCCATACTGGCGCGCACCGACGCCGTTCATCGACCCGGCAGGCATCACCGCGTATGGGTGCTCCACCACAACCACCACCGTCGTCACCACCGCCGCAGCCACCACCGCCGCCCCGGCCGCCGGGCGACCGACGGGCCAGCCACCCCGTCCGTCGGTGGGCCGGCTACGTCCTGCGCCGTCACGGCCTGCTGTTCCTGCAGAGCCCGTTGACGACGGTCGGGTTCTTCCTCGTGGTCCTCGGGACCGTCGCGGGCATCTCCTTGATCCCGTTCGTGATCGGCATCCCGCTGCTGGTCGTCGTCATCGCGTTGGCCCGCGGCTACGGCGGGTTCCAACGGCAGGTCTTCGCCAGCGTGCTCGGCACGACGATCCCTGCTCCCCCGGCCGCCACGCAGCGCTCCTGGTGGCGTCCACGGGCGGTGTGGGAGCGCGTGAAGGACGTCACCGCCTGGCGGGCGATCAGCTTCCACCTGGCGGCCTTCCCCATCGCCACGCTCGGGTTCTGGCTGATGGCGATCGGCTGGTTCTCGCTGCTCGCGGCGGTGTTCTGGCCGATCCGCGACGAGGATCAGGACTTCGAGCTCGGACCCATCGAACCGTGGCTGCTCGACCGCGTCGGCGACGGCGCCGCCTTCGATGCCAGCGTCATGCTGCTGCTCACGGTCATCGCCGTCGCCTCGGCTGCCGCCGCGACCGGGGTTGCGTGGGTGTTCGAACGCCTGGCCAGGAGCCTGCTCGGCCCGACGCGATCGCAGCGCATGCACCAGCTCGAGCAGCAACGGAACGCCGCCGTCGACGCCGCCACGGAGCAGCGCCGTCAGGTCGAGCGCGACCTCCACGACGGGGCACAGGTCCATCTCACCTCGCTCGCGATGGAGCTCGGTGAGGTCAAGGAGGCGCTGGCGCAGGGTCGCGATCCGGCGGACCTCTCCCCCCGCGTCGAGTCGGCCCACGAGCACGCCAAGACCGCCCTCGGCGACGTCCGCAACCTCGCACGCGGCCTGCACCCGGCGGTCCTCACCGACCGGGGCCTGGAGCCGGCGCTGTCGTCGCTGGTCGGCCGCACCACCATCCCCACCGACCTCCGCGTCGAGGTGGCACCCCGCCCGACGGCCGCCATCGAGTCGCTGGTCTACTTCACGGTCGCGGAGGCGCTGACCAACGCCGCCCATCACAGCGACGCGACGTCCGCGAGCGTCTCGGTGGTCGAACGCGACGGCCACCTGGTCGCCGAGGTGGTGGACGACGGCCGTGGCGGCGCGGACCCGGCCGGTGGCACGGGGCTGGCGGGGCTGATGTCGCGAGCGGACGCGGTCGACGGCACCCTGACGGTCTCGAGCCCGCCTGGTGGGCCGACGACGGTGCGTCTGGAGGTGCCGTGGAGGTCGTGATCGCGGAGGACTCGACGTTGCTCCGCGAGGGGCTCACCCGGCTGCTGACCGACCGCGGCCACGAGGTGGTCGCTGCGGTCGGTGACGCGCCGGCGCTGCTGGACGCGGTGGCCCACCACCGGCCGGACGTCGCGGTGGTGGACGTGCGGATGCCACCGGGCAACACCGACGACGGGCTCCGCGCCGCCGTGGAGCTGCGGTCCGGGGACGGCGATCCGCAACCGGTGCTGGTGCTGTCGCAGTACGTGGAGGAGCGCTACGCGACCGAGCTGCTGGCGGGTGACACGGGCGGGTTCGGCTACCTGCTCAAGGACCGGGTCGCGGACGTCAGCGAGTTCGTCGCCGCGATCGAGCGGGTCGCCGCCGGGGGCACCGCGCTGGATCCGGAGGTGGTGTCGCAGATCCTGGCGCGCAACCGGCGGCGACCCGGGGTGGACGAGCTCACCGACCGGGAACGGGAGGTGCTGGCGGCGATGGCCGAAGGGCTCACGAACCCGGCGATCGCCGACCGGCTGGTCGTCAGCTTGGGGGCGGTCGAGAAGCACGTCGCCAACATCTTCACCAAGCTCGGCCTGGCCCCCGACGGCGACAGCCACCGGCGGGTCCGCGCCGTGGTGACCTGGCTCGGGGTCGGCGACAGCTGACCGCCTCAGGGAGACGGCGAGGTCGGCGGTTGGATGTCCTCGAGGTCCTCGACCTCCTCAGCTGGTGGCATCTCGATGTCGACGTCGGTGCCGAAGTCACGCAGGTGGAGGACGAACTCGCCGGGCTGCTCGCCGCCATCGGGCCAGTTGGCCATGTCGTAGGCCACCCGCCAGATGCGCTGATCGGCGTCCACCGAGATCTCCACGGGGAGTTGTCCATCGTGTTCGCGGAACGCGTCGGCCGCGTCGTCCAGGATCTCGGGATCGAACGCGTCCGGTTGGTCGTCCGGCAGGGCGTCCGGAGCTTCGAGCTCGGCGAGCACCTCGTCGCGGGTGGTCCCCAGGTCAGCGGTCGCGCGGATCACGGCGAGTTCCACCCCGTCGAGGTCCGTCGTCTCAGCGAGTTCAGCATCGACCGCCTGGCCCACGATACGCAGGTGCGTTCGTGGATCGGTCGCCCCCGGCGACGGTTCGTCGCCTGCCGCGCCGAGCTGATCGAGTTCGGTCCGTGCCCACGGCGGCGCGCCTTCGACGGGCAGCTGGAGGTAGACGGTGCGGCCGTCGTAGCGTTGCGAACCGAATGGCGTGACCACGTCCACGCGATCGGCGTCGAGGTCGAGGCTCCCCTCCCCGATCTCCTGAACCTCGCCGTCGACCGCCTGCCGCATCACGAACGTCGAGGTGCCCGCCGCCTCGGTCGCCTCGAGCGCCGCACCGACGTCGACGAGGTCGTCCTCGCTGACCGTCGAGAGATCGCCGTCCGGTGGCGCGGTGTCGCCAGCCCCGACCGCGAGGTCGTCACCACAGCTGACCAGCAGCAGCATGAGCACGGCGATCGCGGCGACGATCCGTCCTCGCGTTCGCTCACCGATGCCCACGACGGCCCGGAGGTAGAGCAGGGGGTGGCTGTACCTCAGGCCGCGAAGCAACGGCTCCTTGCGGGCACCGAAGGTCAGCGATCGTCGCACCCCGTCCCCCGTTCGCGCCGAACCGCCAGGGTCGCAGACGCTCGGGACGGTGCGCAAGGGCGCCGACCGCCGCTCCCTGCCGAAGTGCCGCTTGACGATGCGGACCGAGGCGGATGGGGTGGCAGGACGGCCTGCCACCCCATCCGTGCGTCAGGGTCGTGGACGTCAGGTCAGCTCACTCGAGGAAGTCGACCATCCGGATCAGGAACGACGCCATCTGCTCACGGCGGACGTCACCATCGGGGTCGTACCGCCCCTCGGCGACACCCTCGGTGATCCCCGCGTCACGGATCGCGTAGATGTTCGGCGCGTGGACGCTGTCCGCGTCGACGTCGTCGAACCCGGTGCCCTCGACGCCCTCGAGCTCCGCGGAGCGTGCCAGGAAGCTGGCCATCTCGGCGCGGGTGACGGACCCGTCGGGATCGTAGGTTCCATCGTCGCGACCGAGCGTGATCTCCGCCTCCGCGATGGCGTTGATGTTCGGCGCGTGGACCGAGTCCGGGCTGACGTCCGGGAAGCGGTCCTCGTCCGAGGGGTCGAGGTCCAGCGCACGAGCCAGGAAGCTCGCCATCTGTGCGCGCGTGACCGCGCCGCGTGGGTCGAACCGGTCCTCGGTGACGCCGGTGGTGATCTCACGTTCGACGAGCCGGCAGATGTTCTCCGCGTGCACGTTGGTCTCGGACACGTCGTCGAACGGCGGCACGCAGGCGTCCTCGAGCGCGAGCCCACCCGAGTCGTCGATCGCGACGATCTGGGTCGGGGACGAGCTCGACACCGCGTACAGCGTCCCGTCATCGATCGGCCCCAGCATCCAGTCGGTCCGGATGTCGTCAGGATCGATGTCGGCGGCATCCGCGATGGCCGCGTAGGTGGCTCGCCACCCGACGCTGCCGTCCTGCGAGAGCTGCGTCAGGGTGCGCCCGATGTTCCCGGTCGGCGTATCGTCGGTGGTCGGCCCCTTGGCGTAGACGGTTCCCGAGGCGTCGGTCACGGCGCTGTGTTGCACGCCGGCGAGCTCACTGATCTCCGTGTCCCACTGCAGCTCCCCGGTGGCGACCGACCGGGTGCGCAACACCTCATCGTGGGCGTTGTGGTGGAACGTGTCATCGGCACCGAGGTTCATCCGGTTCGGACCGCGAGCATCCTCGGTCGCCTCGAACCACTGCTGCTCGAGCGTGTCGAGGTCGTAGCCAGCCACGTAGCCGTCGCCATCACCGGTCGCCGCCCGACGCAGCCCGACGACGAGCGTCTCGTCATCCACGAGGTACGTCGCGTAGTCAACGTCGGTGACGTCGCCACCGACGGGATCGGGCAGATCGGTGCGCTCGAGGACGCTGCCGTCATCCAGCGAGAGCCGGACGAGTTCGGCCTCGGCGTCCTCGTCCTCGCCGGTCAGCCCGCCAACGATCACCGAGTCGTCGGTCACGGCGGCGAGCCGGCCCTGCTCCGTCGCACCCAGGATCTCGTCGAAGGGAGCATCGCCGGCGGACAGGTCGAGCGTCCAGGCACCAGCGGGCTCGTCACCGGAGACGTCGACGGCCTGCATCTCGTCACCGATCCCGTCAGGGATCACGATGGTCTCGGGGTCACCGCCGATCACCAGCGTGGTGCGCTGGCAACTCATGTCGAGCTCGGCGCGGGTGTCATCGATCGGCTCGCCCGTCTCCGGGTCGAGCGCCTCGAGCACGTCCTCGCCGTCCCGGACGAACCAGAGCCGGTCCTG
>SKNP01000054.1 GCA_007120485.1 Nitriliruptoraceae bacterium | reverse complement strand
CCGACTGGGAACGCGAGGTCTTCACCTTCGACGGTCCGCGCTCCAACGCGGTGCGCGAGGTGTTCGTCTCCCTCTACGAGCAGGGCCTGATCTACCGCGGCAACCGGCTGATCAACTGGTGCCCGCGCTGCCAGACGGCGCTCTCGGACATCGAGGTGGAGCACGCGGACGTCGACGGGGAGCTGGTCGAGTTCACCTACCCGTGGGCGGACGGCTCACCCGGCGGCGTGCAGGTCGCCACCACCCGGGCGGAGACGATGCTGGGGGACACCGCGATCGCGGTGCACCCGGATGACGAGCGCTACCACGACGCCGTCGGCCGAGCGGTGCGCCACCCGTTCCAGGACCGCACGTTCCAGGTCATCGCCGACGACTACGTCGATCCGGAGTTCGGGTCCGGTGCGGTGAAGATCACGCCCGCGCACGACCCCAACGACCACGAGATCGGGCTCCGCCACGCCCTCGACGTCATCGACATCTTCGACGACCACGCCATCACCACCGAGGTGGTGGGCCAGCGGTTCGCCGCGCTCGACCGGTTCGATGCGCGTCGCGAGGTCAAGGCGGCGCTCGCGGAGGCCGGCCTGCTCGTCGAGGTCGAGACCCACGCCCACTCGGTCGGGCACTGCTCGCGGTGCGACACCCCGGTCGAGCCGCGGCTGAGCCTGCAGTGGTTCGTGTCGATGCGTCCGCTGGCGGAGAAGGCGGCGCAGGCGGTCCGCGAGGGCCGGACCCGGTTCGTGCCTCAGTCGCAGACCAAGAGCTTCCTGGACTGGCTGGACAATCTCCACGACTGGTGCATCTCGCGCCAGATCTGGTGGGGGCACCGCATCCCGGCGTGGTACGGCCCGGACGGGCAGATCGAGGTCTCGCGCGAGGACCTCGACCGCGACGGGTGGGTGCAGGACGAGGACGTGCTCGACACGTGGTTCTCCAGCCAGCTGTGGCCGTTCTCCACGCTCGGCTGGGAGGGGCCGGACAGCGACACCCCGGAGCTGCGCACCTGGTACCCGACCTCGACGCTGGTCACCGGCTACGACATCAACACGTTCTGGGTCAGCCGCATGCTGATGATCGGGCTGTGGTTCACCGACGACGTGCCGTTCCACATCGTGCACAACCACGGGCTGGTGCGTGACGAGCACGGCAAGAAGATGTCGAAGTCGTTCGGCAACGTCATCGACCCGCTGGATCTGGTCGACAAGTACGGCGGCGATGCGACCCGGTTCGCGCTGCTTCGCTCGGCCGCGCCGGGCGCGGACGTGCCGCTGGCCGAGGAGTGGGTCGAGGGGGCCAAGCGCTTCACCAACAAGCTCTGGAACGCCGGCCGCTTCGCGCTCAGCAACCTCGACGGCACCCGACCGGGGGAGCTGCCGTCGACCGAGCAGCTGGCCCTCGAGGACCGCTGGGTCCTCTCCCGCCTGCAGACCATGCACGAGGAGGTCGACGCCGCGTACGGACGCTACGACTGGGCGGTCGTGGCGCGCGGGCTGTACCACTTCGTCTGGGACGAACTGGCCGACTGGTACCTCGAAGCCCTGAAGGTCCGGATCTACGGCGACGACCCGGATGCCGCCGAGGTGGCACGTCGGGTGCTTGCCGTGGTGCTCGACGGGGTGCTGCGGCTCGCGCATCCGATGATGCCGTTCGTCACCGAGACCCTCTGGCGGGCGCTGACCGGTTCGGACGGGGGCCGCGACTCGCTGATGGTCGCCGCGTGGCCGGACGGGCGTCCCGAACTCGCGGACGAGCGGGCCGAGGCCGACTTCCGCGTGATCATGAGCCTGGTCACCGAGGTCAACCGCTTCCGGTCGCAGAACTCGGTCCCGCCGAAGGCACGGTTCGAGCTGGTCGTCGCCAGCGACGAGCGGCCGCTGCTCGATGGGCACGCGTCGATCATCTGTTCGTTGGCCGGTCTCGACGGGCTCACGGCTGTGGCCGCGATCGAGGAGCGGCCGGGTACCTCGACGATCCAGTTCGTGGCCGGGCAGGCACAGGTGGACCTCGCCGGGCTGATCGACGTGGAGGCGGAGCTCGCCCGCTTGCACAAGGAGCTGGAGAAGACGGAGGCCGACCTCGGACGGATCGACGGCAAGCTCGCCAACGAGTCGTTCGTCGAGCGGGCGCCGGCGGAGGTCGTGCAGCGCGAGCGGGACAAGCGCGGCGAGCTAGAGGGCACCGCTTCGCAGCTGCGCGAGCGGATCGAGGCGCTCTCGGCCATCGAGGGCTGAGCAGAGCGCGGTCCCGCCATCGAACGTCTACTCGACCGTCACCCCAGCAGGTGCAAGCCCCGAAGCTGAGCATTCCTGACGCGGGACCCATTCACGCGGGCTCCGCCACATCCGAGGTCATCGCTAGGGGACCGAACAGGGTGAGCTGCAGGCCGCTTGGCTCGTTGAGCCTTGCGTTCGACGTCCCCCACGGTGTCGGGACGGGGGGAGCCAGCAACTCGGCGCCTGCCGCCGCGAGTCGGTCGGTCGTGCCCGCGACGTCATCGACGCCGAACGCCACCCGTACGTGGCCAGCGACCCGGCGTCCGACCTCGACATCGTCGATGTACGCAGCATGGGCCGCATCGGCCAGTTCCACCGTTGCCTGCCCCGCGCTGAGGATGGCGACTTGGCCTCCCGGTGACGAGATGCTGTCGACCTCTTGGAGGCCGAGCACGTCGCGGTAGAGGCGGACGGACTCCTCGAAGTCGCCGACCGTCACGACGAGACGCAGCTCGTTCACGTGTGTGGGCAGCATGCGGACTCCTGTGCTGGCACGAGGCGTCCGCCGAGTCGATCCAGCAGACGGGCGATGACGAGGTGCGGGGCGAGCCAGGTACGGGCTGATCCCTGGAGCGGAGCCGGCGACCTCGGTGGCTGCCGACCGACCGGCCAGTCGCGTGTCTGGTAGTGCGTGAGGTGGTTCACCTTCTCACCCTTCAGTCGGTCTGTCGACACCGACAATAACTCTGTCGATGTCGACAGACAAGCGATGCGACAGGCCCGCGCGGTAGCTGCGCGTCGACAGAGTCGATGTCGACTAACATTCGAGGCTAGGTGGGTCCCCCGGGGCCGCCAGAACGCGGCAGCACGTCATCGCACGGTCCTCGGCGACTTCTTTGGAGGAGGAGAAGGTGGGTACGAGCCGCATGTCGGATCGAAGTCAGATCGGGGGAGCGAGCCCGCTGGGCACCGAGCTGGTGACGGCCGATGGGTGATCACGTCGCCATCGGTGTGGAGGAGTGGCGGAGGCTGCATCCAGACCTGGACCTCGCCGGTATGGAGGTGTTCGGTCGGGTCTATCGGTTGGCCCGACTCGCCGATCTTCGGCGCACCGCGCTGCTCGAGCCGTACGGGCTCCAAGTCGGCGATGTTGATGTCCTGGCCGCGCTTTGGAGACACCGCGACGGGTTGCGACCGCTAGAGCTGCGCCGCGCAATGATGATCGGCTCTGGGACCCTGACTGCCCGGCTGGATCGACTGGAGGTGATGGACCTCGTCGTGCGTCATCCCGATCCACAGGATCGGCGAGGGCGGATCCTTCGACTCGCGCCGGAAGGCGAGCGGCTCACCCCCGAGGTGGTCGTCCAGCTCTTGGAGATCGAGAATGGGCTCCTCGAGCCCTTGCCGCCGAGCGTCCAAGTTCGCTTGGCAAAGGATCTCCAAAGCCTGCTGGAAGCCACCGAGAACGAATCCACGTGAAGGTCTCGGGGAGGGTTGGACGTCGCCGGCTCTACCGAACTGCGCTGAGGGGCGGCCGGTGGCCGAGGGGGCTGGTACGCGGCCGTAAGTTACGGTAGCGTAGGTTGATGCGTCGATGGTCGTGGTGCACGTCGCGGCCACCGATCCACCTGTTGAAGCACGATCCTGGGAGCGTCATGGCCACCACCCGTCTGTCCGACCGTGAGCTGCTCGCGGAGCTGGAACCCGTCGCCGAGCAGCAGCTCCGACGGCACGAGAGCATCGCGGACGAGTGGTTCCCCCACGACTACATCCCGTACTCGATGGGGCGGGACTTCGACACCGACCCGTGGACTCCGGACCAGGCACGGCTCGAGGGCGTCGCCCAGGTCGCGTTCGAGGTGAACCTGCTCACCGAGGACAACCTGCCGTCCTACCACCGCGAGATCCACGACATGTTCGGCTACGGCGACGGTGCCTGGATCAACTGGGTGCACCGTTGGACCGCGGAGGAGGGGCGGCACTCGATCGTCCTGCGCGACTACCTGGTCGTCACCCGCGCGATGGACCCCTACGAGATGGAACGCGCCCGCATGGCGCAGGTCCAGACCGGCTACGACCACGACAACAAGGGCACGCTCAACGGCATGGCCTACGTGGCGTTCCAGGAACTGGCCACGCGGGTCAGCCACCGCAACACCGGCCGGTACTCGCAGGACCCGGTCGCTGACCGCATCATGGCCAGGATCTCCAAGGACGAGAACCTGCACATGCGCTTCTACCGCGACATGCTGCAGGCGGCCATGCACGTCGATCCCTCCGCAGCGGTCGAGGCGGTCGTCGACGAGATCATCGGCTTCGAGATGCCGGGCGCCGGGATGCGGCAGTTCCTGACCAAGTCGGCCCAGATCGCCAACGCCGGGATCTACGACCTGCGGATCCACCACGACGAGATCGTCTGGCCGTTGCTGCGTCACTGGAAGATCTTCGAGCAGGAGGGCCTCGACGAGCACGCGGAGGCCCGCCGTGACGAGCTCGCCGAGTTCCTCGACGCGCTCGACACCAAGGCCACCCGGTTCGAGGAGAAGCGCAGCGCCCGGCAGGCGCGTCGCGCCGCCCGCGACGACCACTGATCGCACCTACTTCGGCGCCGACCGACCGGCCACCGTGTGGCGCCGGGGCCGCGGCCCACGGGGGCTAGCCTCGACCGGGTATCCACCTCGAGGTAGCTCACCGTGCCGCCAGACGACCGCCCGCACTTCGACCGCGCCTACGAGGCCTTGATGGCGCGCGGGCTCGGGCGGATGGTCCCGGACCTGACCCGCATCACCGAGCTGTCCGGGCTGCTCGGCGACCCGCAGCAGGCCTACCCGTCGGTGCACGTCACCGGGACCAACGGCAAGGGGTCGGTCGTGCGGTTGGTGGCCGCCCTGTGTTCGGCCGCCGGGATCACCGCCGGGACCTACACCTCCCCGGACCTGCAGACCGTCCGGGAGCGGCTCAGCCTCGCCGGCCGCCCGATCGGGCCCACCCGGTTCGCGGAGGTGTACGACGAGGTGGCCCCGTTGGCGGAACTGGTGGACGCGCACGCGCGCGAACGACACGGCGACGATGCCGACACCGTGACCTACTTCGAACTGCTCACCGCGATGGCCGGCTGGTGGTTCGCTGACGCGCCGGTCGACGTCGGGGTGTTCGAGGTCGGCATGGGCGGATCCTGGGACGCGACCAACCTGGTGCGTGGCGACGTCGCCGTGCTGAACGTGATCGACACCGACCACCCGGAGCTCGGCGCGACCCCCGAGGAGGTGGCACGCGAGAAGGTCGGCATCATCAAACCGGGGGCCCAGGTCATCAGCGCCCACCAGACCCCGGAGGTCGCGGCGATCATCGAGGACGCCGTCGCGGACGCCGGAGCCACACTGTGGCGGCTCGGCGAGGACCTCGAGGTCGCCAGCCGGGCCGTGGCCGTGGGCGGTCAGCTGGTCTCGCTCCGGGTCGGTGACCGCGTCGTCGACGACGTGCTGCTGCCGCTGTACGGAGCGCACCAGGCCGACAACGCCGCGCTGGCGCTCGGCGCCTTCGCCGCACTGACCGACGCGTCCTTCGACGCGATGGACGACGAGGTGGTCCGGCACGGCCTGGGTGCGGCCCAGGTGCCGGGACGGCTCGAGGTGGTCCACCGCGACCCGACGGTCGTGCTCGACGGCGCCCACAACCCCCACGGTGCCCGGGCGGCGGCGGCCGCGATGGACGAGGCGTTCGGGTTCCGTGAGCTGGTGCTGGTCGCTGCATGCCTGGACGGCAGGGACGTGGAGGGCATCCTGGCGCCGTTCCAGAAGCTCGCCACGCACGTGATCGTCACCCGGGCGCCCTCGCCTCGAGCCGCACCGCTGGAGCAGATGCAGTCAGCCGCACTGGCCGTCTGGGGTGACCGGGGCGTGGTCGTGGAGGCAGCCGTGGATCTCACGACCGCGCTCAGCCTGGCGGAGACCGTCGCACGTGAGGGCGACGGGGTGCTGGTCGTCGGTTCGCTCACCACGGCGGGGGCGGCCCGCGAGCGGTACCTACCGTTGCCCGATGACGACCCGGAGGAGGTCGTCCTCGCCCCCGAGGACGAACCACCGGCCCTCGACGACGAGGACGCCGACGCGCTCACGACGCTGCTCGAGGACGAGGACGAGTTCCGCGAGGCGATCGACGAGCTGCTGGACGCGGAGGACGAACCGCCGCAGCGCGACCCCGGTGACTGATCGCCAACGACGTCGCATCACCGCGGGACGACGAACCACCGTGGGGGGCCTCGTGCGCCGGCGCCCCGCGGTTTGCCGCCCCGCTGAGCGGCGGGCAGGCTGCGCCGCTGACGCGGCCGCGATGATGCGGCTGGACACCACGCACCACCGACGACCCATCACGCACCACCGACGACCCATCACCAGGAAGGGACCCACCGTGGCCACCGAACAGACCCTGATCCTCGTCAAGCCCGACGGCGTCGCCCGTGGACTCATCGGGGAGGTCATCTCCCGGATCGAGCGCAAGGGCTACACGATCGAGGCGCTACGCATGATGGAGCTCCCCCGTGCGACCGCCGAGGAGCACTACGGCGAGCACCGCGACAAGCCCTTCTTCGGTGACCTCGTCGACTTCATCACCTCCGGGCCCCTGGTGGCGATGCGGGTCGCCGGCGAGGGCGCCATCGCGGGCATGCGCACGGTGATGGGGGCGACCAACCCGCTGGAGGCCACCCCGGGGTCGATCCGCGGCGACTTCGCGACGGAGATCGGCGAGAACCTCGTCCACGGGTCGGATGCGCCGGAGTCGGCGCAGCGTGAGCTCGGACTGTTCTTCCCCGACGGCGCCTGAGCGGGTCGCGTCGGCGCCACGCGTCTGCGGCACCACCTCGACGTCGAGGTGTCAGGTGGTGCCGCGAGGCGGGAAGCGGACGTCACGTCCGAGCGCGCGGGACGCCAGGGCCTCCACGAGCGGGGTCACCATCGGTAGCGGGTGGCTGAGATCGTCACCGTAGAGCTCCAGCAGCCACCCGTCGGCGGTGGCGGCGTCCACCTCGGTGATCCCGAGCACGTACCGCTGTCCGAGTTCGACGAGGAGCTGCCGTTCGTGCTCATCCGCGGCCGGATCGTCGACGTCGGCGGTGAACCCGTACCCGTGCTCGAAGGCGTCACGGGTCGCCGGGAAGTCGTCGAGGTCGTACCGGTCGTCGGTCACGAGGAACCCGGCGGGGGTGGCGTGTCGGCGACGGGCGTGGACCTCGTGGGTGTGGAGCGTCCCGGCACCGGCGGGCAGCCGGGAGATGACGTAGCAGCTGAGCTCGAAGAGGCTGGCCGCCGCATCGCCGATCGCCGCGAGCTGCGCTTCGGGGCGGGCTTCCTCGATGGCGGAGGCCCAGCGTCGCAGCGCTGCGTGCGTGATGGTCGGGGCGAGCTGGGCCGTGTCCTCCGACGGTGGCGCATCCCCTCCGGCTGCCCGGCCATCATCTCGGAGCTGGTCGCCCACGGGTGACGGGTGGTCGGCCCGGGCGTCGTCGGCCCGGGGATCGTCGGCCGGGGCCACTCTGGCCCGGGGGTCGTCGGCCGGGGCGTCTCCGGCCTGGACGTCTCCGGCCTGGACGTCTCCGGCCTGGACGTTGCCGGTGTCCGTCAGGACCCGTGACGGGAGGTCGCTGTCCGGTCCGACCGCCACGAACGGAGCTCCTGTCCGTTTCGCCAGCAGCTGGGCGGTGTCAGCGCGTCGTAGCAGTTCACCGATGGTCATCTGGTTCGCGCGACCGATCGCGTAGCCGGCAGCCAGCCGGGGTTGCGGGGCCGGCCCGTCCTCCAGCCGCGCTCGGACCCGGTCGACCAGGTCCTCGACCTCCGCCGCTCGCGCATCGAGGGTGACGGCGAACACGTCGCCGGAGAGGCGGCAGACGAACGATCGCGGCAGCGACAGGGTGGCGCGGGCGAGGACGTTGGCGACCCGGACCAGCGTCTGATCGCCGGTCGCCTGCCCGTACCGTTGGTTGATCTGCTGGAGCCCCTCGACGTCCAGCAGGAGCAGGCCCGTCGGCGTCGTCGCGGTCGCGTCGGTCAGCCGCGCCTGCAGATGCGCTTCCAGCGCTCGCCGGTTGGCCAGGCCGGTCAGGGGATCCTCGAGGTCGGGGCCCGCGGGAGCCGATGACCGGGTCCGTTGGACCGCCAGGCTGACGACGTTGGCGATCGCCGTCGCGAACGGGGTGTCCGCGGAGGTGAACGGGGGCGCGTCGCTGGGGGTCGTGGCGATCATCTGTCCCCATGAGGCACCGTCGACGATGATCGGCGCGGCGATGGCCGACCCCTTGTCGTTGCTGAGCAGCCACCGCGTCTCTGGGGTCGTCGGTTCCGCATCGGCCAGGGCGATGTTGACGGACCGGTCGAGCAGATGGGAGGTGCTGTCCGGGTAGGTGCTCAGCGGGAAGGTCGCCTCGGCTGGACGTCGCTCGAGATCCGGACCGATGTCACCGACGTTGACCAGGACGCGCATCCGCTGGTGTTCACGCTCGAGCCGGGCGATCGTCAGCGAGGATGCACCGAGTGTGGACAACGCTTCGCTGGCCATGACGTCGAGCAGATCCTCCAACGAGCCGGTGCTGCTGATGGCCTGCGTCAGCGCCGACAGGGACCGAAGGCGCCGGCTTGCGTCGTCGCGTGAGCGCAGGCGGCGATCCAGCGCCCGCAACTGGCTGACCGGTGGTGGGCTCGGTTCCTGCCGGTCCGCCCAGGCCCGCACCCGCGTGGCCAACGCCGGGTCGTCGGCCGCCCGCAGGTGGGCGAGTGCGCCGACGGGATCGTGGCCGTCGCGGTGGGTCAGCGCGAGCTGTCGGGCGGCGCCAGCCAGGGCACCGGGGGAGGCGTCGCGGGCGATGCGCGGCCGCGCGTTGAGCGCGGTGATCACCTCGGAGGCGACCGGCGACCGCGAGCTGACCAGCTCGGCGAGCCGTTGTGGTGCGTCCGCGATCGAGGCGAGGACCGCCGTGATGTCGGCCGCGCGGCGTTCGAGGCCGACGGCCTCGGCGAGCACCAACGCCAGCTCCTGTGCATCGGCGCGGAGGGTGCCGGCTTCGGGTGAGGAGGTGCCGAGGACCAGGGCGATCGCCAGGGCCAGGTCCGTCGCCTCCGGCGTCAACCCGTGGTCGGGTGGGTTCGGGTCACGCCAAGGTGCCGCCTGCTCGCAGGTCAGCTGGAGCTCGTGGGCGCGAGCCGGCTTGGCGAAGAGGTAGCCCTGGCCGTACCCACAGCCCCACGCCGCCAGCGTCCGCGCCTGAGCCGGCGTCTCCACCCCCTCGCCGACGACGCGCAACCCGAGGGTGCGGCCGAGACCGATCGCTGCCTGCACGACCAGTGCCCGGCCGCGTGGGGTCTCGCTCACCTCACCGAGCGACGCCACGAAGGAGCGGTCGAGCTTGATGGACCGAGCCGGTGTGGACGCCAACAGGTCCAGCGACGCGAACCCGGTCCCGAAGTCGTCGATGGCGATCCGCACCCCGAGCAGCGCCAGGGTCGACAGGGTGGCCTCCGCCAGCCCGTCCGGATCGAACGCCGCCGTCTCCGTCACCTCCAGGGTCACGGCCTCCGGCACCAACCCGGTGACGTCAAGGACCCGCTCCACCGCGTGGATGAACGACTCGTCACGCAACTGGAGTGGGGAGACGTTGACGTGGACCCCGAGCTGGCCGAGGGTGGCCTGGCGACGCCAGGTTGCGAGCTGGGTGCAGGCGCCAGCCAACATCGCGACCCCGAGCGGAACGATGAGGCGGCTACGTTCGGCGACCTCGATGATGTGGGCCGCGTTGGACAGTTCGGGGTGCTCCATGTCCTCGAGCCGCACGAGGGCTTCGACCGCGACCGGACGGGCCGATGGCAACTCGACGATCGGCTGGTACACCGCGTGACACCCGCCGTCGGCGATCGCGTCGGCGAGCAACCGCACCGCCGGGTCCTCGACCGGGCCGTGGTCTCGCCGCCATCGATCCAGAGCGTCGCCGATCAGCTGCTGCAACGGGCGCGGCAGCGGCAGCTTCGGAGGCGTCGGGGGCACCTGCGACATCACCACCCCTGCCCCTCCTGGTCGGTTGCGTCCTGTCCGGTCGTCCCTGCGTTCCATCGGCCGGATCGCCCCCAGCTTGACCCTCCCGGCCGGTCGTCGTCCACAGCCCCGACAGGATCCATCGTCGGACGGGACGCGGTCGCGGGCAGGCTGGTCGCGACCGACCTGGAGGAGACCCCATGAGCGCGACCCCGCAGATCCTGCCCACGCCGACCAACGGAGCGGGCTGGACGCACGGCGCGTCGTCGGGGCAGGTCGCGGTGGACGGCTGTCCGGGTGCGTGTGGACGAAGGTTCCACCCCGATCCGGTCTCGGTGCGGCCGGAGGTCGTCAGTCCGGAGAGCGCCGCCGCGTTGCTGGTCCCGCCGTTGCGCGGCGCGGACCGGGAGCGGTGCATCGCGGCGCTGCTCGACACCAAGCATCGGTTGCTCGAGTTGGTGACCGTCAGCGTGGGGAGCTTGGATCACACCTTCATGTCGCCTCGGGAGGTGTTCCGCGACGCGTTGCTGGCCAACGCCGCGGCGCTGGTGCTCGGGCACAACCATCCGTCCGGTGACCCCGAACCTTCCCGCGACGACGAGCTGGTGACGCGTCGCTTGGTCCGCGCCGGTGAACTGGTCGGCGTCGAGGTGCTCGACCACCTCGTCGTCGGCGGCGAGCGCTGGATCAGCCTGGCCCGGCGTGGTGCGGTCTGAGCGTTCGGCGGTCACCGGCGCGATGTCGTGGCCTCGGTGATCCGTCCGGTCCGGCTCGTTGCCCCGCTCCGGACCGTTCCCTCGTCCCTCATCGGTCGATGCCTCCGAACCCTCGTTCCCTCGCGCGTGCCCGCCCCGGTGGATCCCTCGCGCCCGCCTGGTGGGTCCCTCGCCACCGCCCTAGCCGTTCCCTCGCTACGCCCCGGGTGATGCCTATGCGAGCCGCGGGGCGGCGTCAACCACCGGGGTCCACCGACGGGCGCGATCGCGGGGCGAACGCCGGTCGTCGAGCCGGGATCGGGCCGCGTCGCGGTGTCGCGGGACGGACCGGGGCCGTCCGCCGGGGGCGCAGGGCGCCGCGCAGGGTCGGTTGCGGTGGTAGCGTGCGACGATCGGCGCAGCCTACGGGGGGACCCCGCCCCCGTTCCCGGTGCTGGCGTCCGGACCCGGCGATCCTCACCGCCCGGTCGGCGCGCCGCCTGGTGCGGCGCCGTGCCCTCGTGTCCAAGACGATCCGGCAGGTCCCACGTGGCGGCGAACATCGGCAACTCCCTGCAGTTCCTCGGCCGTGACATGGCCGTGGACCTCGGTACCGCGAACACCCTCGTGTATGTGCGCGGCCGCGGGATCGTGCTCAACGAGCCCTCGGTGGTCGCGATCAACACCAAGAACGGGGCGATCCTCGCGGTCGGGTCGGAAGCCAAGCGGATGATCGGGCGGACGCCCGGTCACATCATGGCGATCCGGCCGCTCAAGGACGGCGTCATCGCGGACTTCGACGTCACCGAGAAGATGCTGCGCTACTTCATCCAGGCGGTGCACAAGCGTCGGTTCCTGGCGAAGCCCCGCGTGGTGGTGTGCGTGCCATCGGGCATCACCGGCGTCGAGCAGCGTGCCGTCGAGGAAGCCTCCATCCAGGCTGGCGCCCGCGCCGCGTACATCATCGAAGAGCCGATGGCCGCGGCGATCGGGTCGGGACTGCCCGTCCACGAGCCCGCCGGCAACATGGTCGTCGACATCGGTGGTGGCACCACGGAGGTCGCGGTGATCTCCCTCGGGGGGATCGTGACCTCGCAGTCGATCCGTATCGGTGGTGATGAGCTCGACGAGTCGATCATCTCCTACATCAAGAAGGAGTACTCGCTGATGCTCGGCGAGCGCACCGCCGAGGAGATCAAGATGGCGGTCGGGAGCGCCTTCCCGCTCCAGGACGAGCCGCACGCGGAGATCCGCGGTCGTGACCTGGTGTCCGGCCTGCCGAAGACCATCATCGTCTCTGCTGACGAGATCCGCCGGGCCATCGAGGAGCCCGTCAACGCGATCATCGACGCGGTCACCAGCACCCTGGACAAGACGCCGCCGGAGCTCGCCGCGGACATCATGGACAAGGGCATCGTCCTCACCGGTGGTGGCGGGATGCTCAAGGGCCTCGACGAGCGACTCAAGCACGAGAGCGGGATGCCCATCCACATCACGGAGAACCCGCTGTCGTCGGTGGCCGTCGGGTCGGGCAAGTGCCTGGAGGAGTTCGAGGCGCTGAAGAAGGTGCTCGTCTCGTCGTCGCGGACCTGAGGTCGTCGGGCACCCGGATCGGCCCCGAGCCGGCGGGCCACCAGGTGCGTGGCCGACGGAGGTCACCGAAGACGCCGAGGTGAGGTGAGCGGTGTTCCAACGCAGGCGGGCGAGCATCCTGCTCGGTGTCGTCATCTTCGCGTCCCTGGTGCTGGTGACCGTCGACTTCCGCGGCGGGCAGGACGGGCCTCTCGACCGGGTCCGTGGAGTGACGACCTCGGTGCTCCGGCCGGTCCAGGAGGGTGTGTCGACCCTGACCGCCCCGTTCACCGACCTGGGCGAGAGGATCGGCGAGCTGTTCCGCCTGCGGTCGGAGAACGCCGAGCTCCGCGATCGCGTCGCCACCCTCGAGGACCGCAGCGCCACCCGCGCCGACCTCGAACGCGAGAACCGGGAACTGCGTGAACTGCTGGAGTTGACCGACCGCACCGAGCTGGACACCGTCGCCGGACGCGTGGTCGCCCTGGCGCCATCGAGCTTCGAGTGGACGGTCACCATCGACGTCGGCACCGCTGACGGGATCGACCGCGGGATGCCGGTCATCGACGGCGACGGTCTGGTGGGTCGAATCATCCAGGCCTCACCCAACGCCTCGCGCGTGCTGTTGGCGATCGACCCGAACTTCGCCGGCGCCGCTCGTACCGACCGCACCGGCGAGGTCGGCACCATCGAGGGACGCGGCAGTGACCCGATGCTGCTGCAGCTGCTCGACCCGGAAGGCGACGTCGAGGTCGGCGACGAGGTCGTGACCTCCAGCTACGACGACGGGGTGTTCCCTGCTGGCATCCCGGTGGGAGAGGTCCGCGAGGTCACCGATGGGCCCGGACGGCTCTCCCGGGAGGCGCAGGTCAGCCCGTTCGTGAACTTCTCCCAGCTCCACCACGTCGCGGTCGTCCGGACCGACGGGGTGCAGCCCTTGCCGCCGTTCGAAGGCACCGAGGGGATCCCGTTCGATGCCCCCGAGTCCGATGAGGAGGACGGCGAGGAGGACGGCGAGGGGGACGGCGACGACGAGGGTGCCGACGACGGCGACGATGATGGCGAGGGCGACGGCGACGATGACGACGAGGGTGACGGGTGATCCTGCGTGCCCTGGTCATCGGCCTGCTGCTGCTGACCGCGGCGGTGCTCGAGACCGCGCTGTTCCCGTCCCTGACGCTGCTCGGCTACCGGCCGGACCTGCTGCTGCTGGTGGTGCTGGCGATCGCCATGCAGGACGGGCCGATGTCGGGTACCCGCGTCGGGGTCGTGGCCGGGCTGCTCGCCGATCTGCTCGTCGTGCAATCACCCGTCGGGCTGTCGGTCCTGATCCACACGGGTGTCGGCTACCTCGCCGGGGTATCGCGTCCGTACCTCGCTCCTGACTCGTTGTCCGCGCCGCTCGCGGTCGCGTTCGTCGCCGGGGCGCTCGGCACCGGTGGGTACGGCATCATGGCGTCGTTGCTGGCCGACGAGCGGGCCAGCGCCGAGCAGGTGGTCCAGGCCGCGCTCGCCGTCGGGCTCTACAACATGCTCCTCGCGCCGGTGGTCTACGTCGCGCTCCGGCGGGTGTCGGACCGGTTCCCGGTGCGAGGGCCGAGCAGCGACTGACCCGTCGATCCGACCGGCTCATCCAGGCCGAGCCGCCCGGTCGGTCTCCGTCAGCCCGCTGGTACCGTCGTTCGACGTCGTCCGGGGGACGGCGCGTCGGCCCCCGTGCCGCGTGGTCCAACCTCGCGGCCCTCGCGGCGGGAGACGACGACCCCGTCACCATGACGGCTCGGACGGAGCGACACCCACCACATGGTTTCCCCCTCATCGGATGCGTCCCCGGTCCTACGGCTGACGTTCCTCGCGGTCCTGGTGATCGCGCTCTTCCTGGCGCTCTTCGCACGGCTGTGGTTCCTCCAGGTGCTCACCGGTGACCGCTACGTCGAGCTCGCCGACAGCAACCGGCTGCGCACCGTCGTCAGCGAGGCGCCGCGCGGTGCGATCCTCGCGGCCGACGGTGAGGAGCTGGTCCGCAACCGGCCCGCTTTGGCGATCAGCGCCGATCGGCAGGTCCTGCTCGACGACGCCGGTGACCCGCGCGATGAGGAGGCCGAGCGGGTCATCGCCCGACTCGGCGAGCTGCTGGACCTCGACACCGACGAGGTGATCAACCGTCTCAGCAGCCAGCGACGGAGCCCGTTCCGGCCCGTGCCGATCGAGACGGACGTCTCCCAGGAGGTCGTCTTCACCGTCCGAGAGCAGCAGGAGCTGTTCACCGGGGTGGAGACCGAGACCCTGCCGGTCCGCGAGTACCCACAGCAGACGCTGGCCTCCCACCTGATCGGCTACGTGGGGGAGATCTCCCAGGAGGAGCTCCTCAACCCGGACTTCACCGACTACCTCGGCGGCGACCTGGTCGGCCGGTCCGGTCTCGAACAGAGCTACGAGAGCCAGCTGCGTGGCACCCCGGGCAGGCGGCTGCTGGTGGTCAACGCCCGCGAGAACGTGCTCGACGTGCAGTCCGATCGGGCACCGATCCCCGGCAACGATCTGGTCACCACGCTCGACCTCGATCTGCAGGAGGCGACCGAGCAGCTGCTGGAGGAAGGCATCGTCTCCAGCCGTGATATCCAGCGCGACGACGGGCGCTTCCTGCCGTCCGTCGCGGGATCCGCGGTGGCCCTCGATGCCCGCACGGGCGCGGTCCTGTCGATGGCGTCCTACCCCGACTACGACCCACGGGAGTTCCTCGGCGGGCTCAGCCAGGACTACGCGGACTTCCTGTTCGAGCCCGAGAGCTACCAGCCGTTGGTCAACCGGGCCATCGCGGGTGAGTACCCGCCGGGCTCGGTCTTCAAGACCGCCTCGGGCGCGGCCATGATCGAGGCCGGCCAGATCGGTCCCCGGGGCACGCGCGACTGCGACGCGGAGTTCGAGGTCGGTGGCGTCACGTTCCGCAACTGGAACCGCGGGGTCAACGAGGGGCCGATGGATCTGGCCGACGCGCTGAAGCGCTCCTGTGACACCTACTTCTACACCCTGGCGTACGACACCTGGCAGCAGGAGCAGGCGCAGGACGACCCCGAGGAAGCGCTGATCGAGGTGGGGGAACGGTTCGGGTTCGGGCGGTCGCTGGATCTGGACCTGCCCGGCGAGCTCGACGGACGGTTGCCCGGTCGCGCCTGGCGGCAGGCGTACTGGGAGGCCAACCGCGAGCGCTGGTGCGAGCAGGCCGACGCCGCCCCCGAAGGGTCCGTGGAGCGCGAGCTGCTCAGCGACAACTGCCAGTTCGGTGGCGCCTGGCGCGGTGGGGACGCCGTCAACAGCTCCATCGGCCAGGGCGACGTCCTGTCGACCCCGTTGCAGGTCGCGGCCTCGTACCAGGCGGTCGCCAACGACGGGGTGCTGATGCGGCCGCACGTCGGCGACCGGATCGTCGGGCCCGACGGCGAGGTGGTCGAGGAGATCGAGCCGGAAGCGCTCGGCGACCTCGGGATCGACGACCAGGTGCTCGCGGTGATGCGGGAGGGCCTCGAGGACGTCCTGATGGACGCCAGCGGCACCGGCGAGAGCGCGTTCGACGGGTTCCCGCTGGGGGAGATCCCGGTGGCGGGCAAGACCGGGACCGCGGAGGCTGGCCCCCGCGTGCCGTACTCGTGGTTCGTCGCGTACGCGCCCGCCGACGACCCGGAGATCGTCGTCGCGGTCAACGTCGAACAGGGCGGTGGCGGGTCGCAGACGGCCGCGCCGATCGTCCGCAACATCCTCGAGCACCACTTCGGCATCACCGCGGCCGAGGACGCGGAGTTCGAAGCCGGCGATGAGATCCTCGACTGATCAACGACCGCGACGCCCACAGCGGGCGGGGCGATGACCGGGTGACGCGACCGACGCGAGCGTGACCGTAGGAGCGAGGTGAGCGATGGAGATCGGGTACGGCCAGGACCGCGAGCAGCGGATGCTTCGCGACCGGGTCCAGGCGCGCTGGACCTCGACCTACTCGCCGGTCCGGCACCTCGACCCGGTCCTGGTGCTGACGGCGCTCGCGCTCACCGGCATCGGGCTCGTCGCCATCTACAGCGCCAAGCTCGTGGCCCTGTCGTCGCAGGACCTGCCGACCACCTTCTACGTCACCCGGCAGCTGATCGCGTTGGCGATCGGGGTGATCGCCATGGTCCTGACGGCGATCGTCGACTACCGACAGGTGCGCATCTACGCCCCGGCGCTGTACGGCATCGGGCTGATCCTGCTGATCCTGACGCTGACGCCGTTGGGCACGGAGATCAACGGCTCCCAGCGTTGGATCGTCATCGGGGGCTTCCAGCTGCAACCGTCGGAGCTGGTGAAGCTGTCGGTGCTGGTGACGATCGCCGCGCTCCTGCACGAGTCCAAGGGCGCGCCGCACATCGGCCACGTCGGCTTGTCGCTGCTGCTGACGCTGGTGCCGACCGGGCTGGTGTTCCTCCAACCCGACCTGGGCACCTCCCTGGTGTTCATCTGGGGCACGGCCGTGCTGTTCCTCATCGGCGGGGTGCAGGCGCGCTACCTCGTCGGCCTGGTCGTCGGTGGGGTCGGGGCCGTCATCGTCGGCTGGCAGCAGGGACTCGTGGCCGAGTACCAGCTGAGCCGGCTGACCGCCTTCCTGGACGCGGCCGATGCGACCGCGGCCCAGACCGCGGCCTTCCAGACCCGCCAGTCGCTGATCGCCATCGGGTCGGGGCAGTTCGCTGGCAAGGGGCTGTTCGAGGGGACCCAGACGTCGCTGTCGTACGTCCCGGAGAACCACACCGACTTCATCTTCACCGTGATCGGGGAGGAGTTCGGGTTCCTCGGTGCCAGCGTCGTGCTCGGCCTCTACCTGGTGCTGGTGTGGCGGGGGCTGCGTATCGCGATCCTGTCCAAGGACATGTTCGGCACGTTGGTCGCCAGCGGCATCGTGGCGATCCTCACCCTCCAGGTGTTCGTCAACGTCGGTATGACGATCGGTCTGATGCCGGTCACCGGCCTGCCGTTGCCGTTCATCAGCTACGGCGGCACCTCGCTGATCGTGTGGTTCGCCATGATCGGCTTGCTGCTCAACGTGCACATGCGCCGCTTCTGAGCGCGCTCACCGCACGACCAGATCGACGCCGGCGACGCCAGATGTGCTCCGGGCGCGCGGTGGTGCGGTGGACCTTGCCGTTGCTCGTCCGGTGGCCGATGGGGCGGGGGACGGTCGAGCGTGATCCCGGGAGGTGGTCGACGGTGCGAGTGACTCGGCGCACGCTCCCGTGAGCGATCTCGCGACCGCGCTGTTCGCCTCCCAGTTGGTGCTGGCCGGGGTCGCGCTGCACCTGGCCGTGGGGACCTGGCCACGGCGTTCGGTGCGCTCGGAAGGGCGCCGGCTGACGTTCGTCGCCTGGAGCGGGGTGCTGGCTGCCACGCTCGCGGCCAACGCGCTGGTGTTCCAGTTGCCAGCCGGCTGGCGCGACGGTGTGCTGCTGCTTCGCACCACGCTGCTGATGGCCAGCGCGGTGCTCTTGGCCGCGATGATCGCCCGCCTCGCCGAGCGGTCGGTCCCACGCACGCTGTGGATCGCGATGCTGGTCGTCGCCGCCCCTCGGCTGGTGCTGTGGGTGACCACCGACCTGGTCTACGTCTCCGGCAGCGGTGTCGAGGGGTTGCCGGTCTACGGCCCACTGCACGAGGTCACCGCCGCGCCCGTCGCGCTTCTGGCCGTCGCCTACATGCTGCGGTCGTTGCCGCGGTTCGACGACGCGGTCGAACGATGGGCGCTCACCACCTCGCTCGTCGTCGGGCTCGGGACCTGGTCGGCGTCGCTGCTGGTCGCCGATCCGATCGCCTCCGAGCTGCTGATGGGGTTGTGGATCGCGCCGTTCCTCGTCGGGTTCGAGGTGGTCCGTGCCCGCCGCGAGGGTCAGCGCAACCGGGAGGCGCAGGAGCACTTCGACACCCGCGGGCGGCTCGTGGCGGAGCTCGAGGACCAGCAGCACCGCCACCGGCTCGCGCTCCAGGCCGGCGAGATGGGCGGCTTCGAGTTCGATGCGGTCTCCGGGCAGATCCTGTGGTCCGCCGAGGTGACACGCCTGGAGGTGTTCCCCGACGGCCGACCCGCGAGCGTCCGACGCGTGCTGGACGCGACGCACCCGGACGACCGCGCCCCGCTGGCCGCGTGGCGGACGGCGGTGCTCGATGGCGACGTCGTCGCGACCGAGTTCCGGATCCCCCAGCCCGATGGCACCGTGCGGTGGCT
>SKNP01000288.1 GCA_007120485.1 Nitriliruptoraceae bacterium | reverse complement strand
GGGGCGCGGACCACGTCGCCGCCGTACACCTCGCCGATGCACTGGTGTCCGAGGCACACACCCAGCAGGGGCCGCACCCCGGCCACCGCGCGGATCACGTCGTTGGACAGCCCCGCGTCGGACGGGTCACCCGGTCCCGGCGAGATCACCACCCCGTCCGGCAGGTCGGCCAGCAGGTCTTCCACACGGAACGCGTCGTTGCGCACCACCTCGACGGCCGCACCCAGCTCCCCGAGCTCCTGCGCGAGGTTGTAGGTGAACGAGTCATAGTTGTCGACGAGCAGCACACGCAGCCCGGTGCGGTCGCTCACGTCGTGTCCTTCCCCGCGAGCCGCTCGCGCAGCTCATCGCGCTCGACCCCGCCCGCCTCGTCCTCCGGAAGGTCGTCGACCAGGTGGATGTCGGCAGGTACCGCCGACGGGTCGAGGTGTGCCCGGCAGTGTGCCACCAACTCCTCGGTGGTCGGTCGGGGACGGCGTCGGGAGACGACCGCTGCACGGACCCGTCCCGCGGCGCGGTCGACCACCACCCCGGCGCGACGCACCGCCGCGTGCGCCTCCAGGGCCGCCTCGACCCGTGCCGGCGCGATCCAGGTGTCGCCGAGCCGATCGATCTCGCCCAGCCGACCGAGGGGGGTGAACGCACCGTGCTCGTCGACCGTGCCGATGTGGTCGGTGACCGCCCAACCGTCCACCAGGTGGGCGTCGCGGGGGCTGCCCCAGACGTCGGCGGCGACCTGCGGTCCACGGACCAGCAGGCGGCCGGCCGTGCCCGCCGGCTGGACGGTGTCGAGCGCGTCCGGGTCGACCACCACCGCGAGCGTGTCGGTGACCGGTGGTCCCACGGTCCCTTCGGTGGTCAGGCCGTAGACGGGTTGGGCGTGGGTGGGACCCGCAGCGTCGGGAGGTCGGAAGGTCGTCCGCGCCCGGGCGCCGCCGGTCCGTCGCGATAGCTCCGACCGCGAGCCAGGCGTCAACGACGGTCCACAGGTCAGCACCACCCGCAGCGAGGTCAGGTCGCGCTTGGCCGTGTCCCCCTCGGCCAGCGCCTCCTGCAACCGGGCCGAGGTCCCCAGGAGCAACGTGGGGCGCTCCCGCTCGACCAAGCGGGCGAACCGGTCCTCGCCGGATCCGTCCAACAACACCACCGAGGTGGCCGCCAACAGCCCGGCCAGCCAGCCGACCACCAACGCGTCCAGCCGGGCCAACGACTCGGTCACGAGCGCGACCTCGCGGCCCGCCTGCACGTCGGGGACCCACAGCCGGGCCTGGAACGTCGCGGCGAGGAGGTGCTGGTGGGTGAACACCAGCGCGGCCGTCGCCTGATCGTCGCGGTAGGCGAGCAGTGCCGGGGCCTCGGGCGGGACCGGGAACACCGGCCGCTGCCAGCCGCGCTGGGCGGCGTCGAGGACCGCCTCCTCCACACGGACCGAACCGGCGGTGGGGCGCGTCACCGGCCGCGCCGACGGCTCGGTCCGTGTGGCGCGGCGCCACGGCAACCACGACCGGCGCCGGGTCCGGGCCGCGATCACCCAGCGATCGTCGTCGACGGTCAGTCCGATCGCGGGCCGGTGATCACCGAGGCCGCGTTGGATCCGTCGGGAGGCGACGATCGCGATCGGCCGAGCGTCCTCGACGACGCGGGCCAACCGGTCGGTGCCCACGGTCGGCTCGAGAGGGACGGCGATGGCCCGCAGCCGCCAGACGGCCAGCAGGACGATCGGCAGCGTCAGCAGGTTCGGCAGCACCACCAGCACGCGATCACCCGCGTCCACCCCACGCAGGTGCAGGGCCGCGGCCAGATCCTCGACCCGGTCGCGCACGGTCGCATGGTCGAGCCGAGCGTCGTCGGCGACCAACGCGGTGCGCTCCGGGAAGTCCCGGACGGCGTCATCCAGCAACCGCGGCAGCCCGACCACCGGCACCTGGTAGGTGACCGGCACACCCGGCGGGTAGGTCTCGACCCACGGGCGTTCGAGCAGGTCGGGATCAGGCAGGTGCACGTCCGCCACCTCGACTCCTGACGCCTCTGCGAACCGTGCCTGGCCGCCCTCACGACCTCATGAGCCTAGCGAGGACCGGACCACGGCTACGGTGCCGACCGCCCCGTCCGCATCATCGACCGAACGCCGGGACCGACCGCGCGTTCGAGGAGCACCCCGTGGCACGACCGATGCCGACCGCCCTCGACGCGGCACGCGAGGAGATCGACGCACAGCTCACCGAGGCCTGGGATCGGCTGCTGCCGCCGGTGGACGCGATCGATCCCCGGCTCGCACCGGTCACCGCGGAGCTGCGCGCCTTCACCTCCGCCGGCAAACGGATCCGCCCCGCGTTGCTGCTGCTCGGCTTCGAGGCCGCCGGCGGGCGCGATCGTCGCCAGGTCTACGGACCGGCGCTCGCACTGGAGTTGCTGCACACCTGCGCGTTGGCCCACGACGACGTGATCGACCGAGCACCGACCCGGCGCGGCCGGCCGTCGGTCCACCGCGGCTTCGCGTCCGCCCACCTCGAGGCGGGGTGGGAGGGCGACCCGGACGACTACGGCGAAGCCGTCGCGATCCTGCTGGGTGACCTCGCGTTCGTGCATGCCGATGCGCTGTTCCTGGAGGCGAACGTCCCCGCCGACGCGCTGTTGGAGGGCATGCGGCGGTTCGTCACCCTCCGCGAGGAGGTCATGGCCGGCCAGTTCCTGGACCTGCAGGCCGCGACCTCACGCGACACCGATCGGGCGACCGCGCTGACGGTCGCCACGCTCAAGTCGGGCCGCTACTCGGTCTCGCGCCCGCTGGAGGTCGGCGCCGCGCTGGCCGGGGCCGAGATCGGCTTCCAGGAGGCGCTTCGGGCGGCCGCCGACCCGCTGGGTCGCGCGTTCCAGCTACGCGATGACCTGCTCGGCGTGTTCGGTGACGCCGGCGCGACGGGCAAGTCGACCGCGTCCGATCTGGCCGAAGGCAAGCGCACCCTGCTGATCGCGGAAGCGGCGGCCCGGCTCGACGACCCGGGTCGCGCGACGCTGGAGGCCGGGCTCGGCGACCCGAGCCTCTCCGAGGCGAAGGCCGACCAGCTCCGCCGTCTGCTGATCGACTGCGGCGCTCGCGACGCCGTCGAGACCACCATCAGCGACGAGGTGGCCGCGTTCGGGGCCGCCCTCGCGGATCTCGCCCTGGCGGACGACGTCCGACCGACGTTCGAGGCGCTCGCGGACTACCTCGCCGACCGCAGCGCCTGAGCGACCGCGAAGGTCGGCGGCCCGTTGGGTGGGGAGCGGGTGGGGAGCCGGTCCGCCGGGCGCGGGTACGGGAACGGGTCAGCTGCCCAGCGTCGGGTCCTGCTGCATCGACTCGACCCACGGGAACACCCAGCCGAACAGCACCACGATCGCCAGGGCGATCACGACCGTCCACAGCAGGACCTTGACGGCGGTGGGCATGCCGCCACGCCGCTCGGCCGCGTCAGGATCCGCCGGACGGTCGGCCGGGTCGTCAGGGGTGCGGGGGAGGTCCGGGTCGTCGGGGTTCACTCGCCTGCCAGTTCGTCGATGGGGTCGCCGGCGGTCGACTCGATCGGGTCGCCGACCAGCTCACCCCAGGCGATCAGCCGTTGCGCGGCGCTGCCGCGCGGATGACAGGTGGTCAGGGTGATCGTGGGCTCACCGGACTCCAGCGGATCCTCGCCGATGACCCACAGCTCGGTCGGCGCGACGACCTGCTGCTCGCGGTAGGCGTACACCCACTCGCGCCCGTCCCGGTCGACGACGTGGATCGTGTCACCCTCGGTGAGCTCGTTCAGGGACCAGAACGGCGAACCGTAGGTCGTGCGGTGCCCCGCGATCGAGAGGTTGCCCTCACCGCCGGGTCGTTCGGACTCCGGGTAGTGCCCAGGGCCCTGGCGCAGCAGGTCCAGGCTCACGCCTTCCACGACGTAGAGGACGTCGTCGTTGACGATCCGCTCACCGTCCCGCTCGAACCAGATCGCCGCGTAGGCATCACCGGGCTCGATCTGGCCCTCGGGCAGGGAGTCGTCGGGATCGAGCGCCTGCGGATCGTCGCTGTCGAGCTGGGGGAACGACCCATCGGCCTCCTCCAGTCCGAAGGTCTCCGACAGCTCGCCCTGCGCCCGGTTGGTCTCCAGACCGGTGAACCACAGCAGGTAGACGACGTAGAGCAACACGACGGCGCCGGCGACGACCAGCGTCCACCCGATCCCCCGGACGACCTTGGTCACCCTGCCTCCGCTCATCGTGCCAGGGTCGAGTCCCCTGGCCGCGTTCCCCTGCTCGGGCTTCCCCGTTCGCGCCGCTTCGGCGGCGAACCACCGCTGCGACGACCTCGGGGTGCTCGGCGATGCCCGGTGCTCGGCGATGCCCGAGGAGCGAGGGTACCGACGCGCTCGGCCCGTCCGCCGGGGCACGTCGGGCGCTACGCTGAGCGGCCCCAGCGGGGGCGCTCGATCCCGGGTGCCCGGCCCGAACGGACACTCGCCCCGTTGGCCGCCCAGCCGGTGTTCTCGAGGACCCCATGCCACAGAGCAAGCACCGCCGCAGCGGGAAGAACCGTCCGCGGCGCTACCAGACCGTGGAGCCCGAGAAGAACCCCACACCGTCCCCGAACTGGGTCCCGGCGACGGGCGCGACGTTGCTGATCGTCGGCACGTTGATCATCCTCATCGGCTACCTGCCGGTCGTCAGCGCCATCACCGCCAGTTGGCCGTTGTTGGGGTCCAACTGGGGACTGGTCGGCGGGTTCATCGTGCTCGCGGTCGGCTTCGGCTTCCTCACGCGCTGGCGGTGACCGGCTCGGGATCGGCGTGCCCCCATCGAACGCGCGCCCGGAGGAGGGCCTGAGCGAGCGTCTCGCGCGCGCTAGCTAGCGCCCAACGCTCGGTATCGCCTGGTTTATCCACAAGACCAGGTCACCCAGGGTGGCGGTACCCACCGCGTCCCGCCTTCATCCACAGGGCCTGTGGATGGCCTGTGGGCCGGTCGGCCGGGTCGGCCGAGCCACTCGGGCCAGTCGGGCGCATTCGGGCCGGTCGGACCTCTCGGGCCGGCCGGGCTCATCGGGCCGGCCGAGCTCATCGGGCCGGCCGGGCTCATCGGGCCGGTCGGGTCCGGACCCGCGCCCAGCCAGACCGTGGCGGTGTGCCCTGCTCCGCGGTCAGTTCAGGATCTCCGTGCGCTCGTGCATCCGCTGCCCGCAGTGGCTCGGCGCTCGAGGTGCGCCGCGGACCAGGAGCAGGACCTCGGTCCCGCACTCCTCGCACCAGAACAGCGTGCGTTCATCGCTGCCGACCGGGTCGGGGGCCGCCTCCATCGCCTCGAGGTCCCGCGCGTCGTGGATCAGCGCCCGCAGCGAGGCGATCGACCAGCGCAACAGGGCCGCACCCAGCAGCGGTGCGAACACCCACTGCCAGCCGAACGTGACGCCGATCAACGCCGCGATACCGGCGACCACGATGAGCAGCAACCAGCGCACGGACGTCCTTCCTCGCGGAGGGTGGGCACGCGACCGCGGTCACGGCCTCGCGGGCCGGGCCAGCAGCGTGCATCGCCGGTGGCTTCCGGACGGGGTTCGCGTCAGGGTGCCCCGCGCGCCCCGTTCGCGCCAGCCCTGGGCGCTCCCGCCGACGAACCTCCCGGGCGGCCGGAGCCTCACGTCGACGACGCCGACCCCGTCAGCGGCCCCGCCGTCATCGGCGTATCCTGCGCGCGTCCGTCAGGACCTCGGGGCCCGTAGCTCAGCCTGGTAGAGCACCTGCTTTGCAAGCAGGACGTCACCGGTTCGAATCCGGTCGGGTCCACCGCGCCGCGATCGCGGCGGCCGAGCGGGCGGTGTGACGACGGGGCGGCGCGCGTCACGCCAGCCCCGTCGCCTCACCACCGCGCGCTCACTCGTCGAGGGCTCGCT